>JBEIOY010000161.1:0-3082 GCA_040377355.1 Burkholderiaceae bacterium
AGAGTACCTTGGTCAATTTGATTTGTCGTTTTTATGACGTAGCGGAAGGTACGATTCGCTTGGATGGCGTTGATATTCGCTCAATTGCTGTGGCTGATTATCGTAGGAACATTGGTTTAGTCTTGCAAGAACCATTTTTGTTCTTTGGCACGATCGCTGAAAATATTGCCTATGGCAAACCAAGCGCCACTCGAGCGGAGATCATCTCGGCGGCGCGCGCCGCTCATGCGCACGAATTTATTTTAAGGTTGCCGCATGGCTATGACTCTTTGGTTGGCGAGAGAGGTCAGTCCTTGTCTGGCGGTGAAAGACAGCGCATCTCGATTGCAAGAGCTTTGTTGATTGACCCACAGATCTTGATACTGGATGAAGCCACCTCATCAGTGGATAGCACGACTGAAAAAGAGATCCAAAAAGCTTTGGATAACTTGGTCAAGGGCCGAACCACAATTGCTATTGCCCACCGTTTATCAACATTGCGTAAAGCAGATCGTTTAATCGTTTTGGATAGAGGTCAAATCATCGAGCAGGGTGGGCATGATCAGCTCATGGCTTTGAATGGTGTTTATCGTCGGATGTACGACACTCAGGCTAGGCAGGCTATGGATGCGGTTGATGTAGAGTTAGGGGTGAAGAATGGATAATTCTATGAAGAACTTCACCTTATCAAGAAATACCTTCGGTCATCTGTGTCTTCAAGTCGATAGCAGTGAATTGTATGAGCAGGTATTGCCAGTCAAAGCCTTCCCAATCAGCCTGCCAGAACAATGTATTGCGATTGTGGATCGTGATGGACACGAACTGGTTTGGTTGGATGACTTGAATCAAGTCAGCGCTGATAATCAGCGCATGATCAAAGAGGAGTTGGCCAATAGAGAGTTCATGCCAGTTTTGACAAGGATCACTGAAGTTTCTTCATTTGCAACTCCTAGCACTTGGAATGTTGAAACAAGTCGAGGCGCTACTCAATTTGTTTTAAAAGGCGAGGAAGATATCCGCCGTATCAGTAAAGATACTTATTTGATTTCTGATAATCATGGTGTTCAATATCTGATAGAGAATATCCAGTTATTAGATAAGCACAGTCGAAGATTGTTGGACAGATTCTTATAAAAAATAATGACAGCAAATCAAACCAATATTCACTTTGAGTCTCGTGGGATTGAGTTTGTTGTTAAGACTACCGAAGACTTAAGTGCCCTGCAAGTCAGTATGCGCAAGCACCTTGAGAGCTTGCAATTGTGGCAGCACGTTGAATCTGTTTTATCCAATAACAATGGCACTCATCAGTGTATTTATAAACTCAAGGAGAGCACCAGAAAGCAGTGGGCGCCAACTTGGGACACCACTCGTTTGTACGCTACCATGGGGATTGATGGTCAAAAAAATACCGAAGATTTAGAGAAGGAAATCTTGGTTTCGATGTTAATGGCAACCATCCCATTTGTTTTCCCTAGTTTTGATGAGCTGGTTTCAGCGATTAGGATTCGCCATTACGTTGTTCATGCTGGCTATAGGGCGGCGCTTAACTTTGATACCGAAGCTGCTGAAAGGCCAACTGACTTTTGGCATTACGATGAAGTTGGAGGTTTTTTGTTGAATAAAGACCAGTCAATCATCGATGGTTTGATCAAAGCCACTCAACCGCCCAGCGCCAAAGAAGCTTATTCATTTTCTTGTTATCGAGCAACTGAGTACGTGATTTTGCTCAGTATTGCGCAAGAATTAAAAAACGTGAATCCTGATTTGTTAAGAAAATTAGAATTACGGTCTGAGCGAAGTGCCATTCGTTCGGGTGAATTTCATGAGATTTTTCTCAAAGAATATGGAACTTTAGATAATCCGTTTCCCATGAAGTATTACGTGCCCGGGGACCGTGTGTGGTTCCGCAATCCTGATGATCGCTCTTCAGATATTTCTGGATATGAGGGCTCTTGGGTCATTTATTTAGGACACAACCTATTTACCAATTTTTGGAAACGAGATCAGCCATTCAGCCTAGAAACAAAGTGTGTGGAGGTTTATCACTGGCGGGATGGCGCCTTTGTTGGTGATGATGGTGAATTGCGTATGAATGAGGAGATTGTTGAATCTTGCGTAAAACAATCATTGGCAGACCCAGCAAAGTATCAGATGATCATTGACCGAATGATGTGTTATCGAGATCCTCAAGGTGTTTATAAAGACGGTGGCTGCATCGATGCGTCGAGAGAGTCCCCGCGCTATGTTCGCCCATCAACATCAGATTTAAATTTTTCTAATTAATTAATTAATTTTATAAATTTCCCTTAAGTCCCCCTTAAATTCCTCAAATATTTGGATTACTTTCTTGTAGGAATATTCTGATTCATTTGTAGGAAAACTCCTATTTTCTTGTAAGAAAAATTCTGAGATTAATCCTGCGCCCCCATGTTTATTGGGTGTGTGAAATTTCTGATTGTCACTTTTCTTAAATTAAACATTTCAAGCATTTCTGAGCCATATACAAGCGATTGATTGCCTCCTATTCTGCCTGTTCAAATTTTTGAATGACACAGTAGAGGTGAAAAAATGGTTCATGAAAATCATGGATTAAAAAGAAGTCTTCAGCCACGACACATTCGTCTTATGGCTTTAGGTTCAACAATTGGTGTTGGTTTATTTTTAGGATCAGCCACAGCTATTCAGTTGGCAGGGCCATCCATCATGTTGGGGTATGTCCTGGCTGGATTGGTTGCATTCATTGTTCTGAGGGCTTTGGGTGAAATGGCAGTCCATGAACCTGTGGCAGGATCGTTCGCTCATTACGCCGGTAAATACATCGGACCTTTGGCGGGCTATCTGGTTGGCTGGGGTTATTGGACTTACTGGATTGTGGTGGGCTTGGCAGAGGTCACTGCTGTTGGCATCTACATGATGATGTGGTTCCCGGATATTCCGCAATGGGTATGGGCATTGTCTTCGCTATTGGCCATGGGTGGTATCAACTTTGTTGCTGTGAAGGTTTTTGGCGAATTTGAGTTTTGGTTCTCTCTCATCAAGGTCGTCGCGATTGTGACAATGATTGCGATGGGCTGCGGCATGATTTTCTTTGGTCTGGGTG
>JBEIOY010000027.1:0-12318 GCA_040377355.1 Burkholderiaceae bacterium
GCAAGGTCATCAAAGTAATCCAAGCCAACGACCGATGGAATTCCAAAACTCTCCAGGAATCAGCAATAAAGCGTAAGTCATGGTGACATAACGTAAAAACTTGCCGATTGCCATGTAAATCATGCATGAAAACCATGGCAACCTGAGCCAGCCTGCCACCGCGCACAAAGGATCTCCAACAATCGGAAGCCAGGACAGCAATAGGGCTGGAGGACCTAATTTTTGAAACCATCCTAACAACTTATGATCTCTGGGGCCTAAAAGTCTCTCGTGTGCTTTGTTGGCACCATACCCCATCAACCAATTAAGCATGCCGCCCAGGGTATTGCCAAGCGTGGCAACAAAAACGGCTGGCCAAAACATTTCTGGGTTTAGTTTGATATAGCCAAATAGGACCGGCTCTGAGCCCAATGGCAAAAGGGTTGCCGAGATAAATGAAATTGAGAAAACAGCCGGCAAGCCTACCGTGGGCAGAGAGAGCCAAACCAAAAAATTATGTAAATTGGTATCCATGTTTGAGCATTTTAGGCTTTTGCCGTGATACGCTCACAGGATGCCTAAAGATTATTTACGAAAAATATTGACCGCCAAGGTCTATGACGTTGCCCGAGAAACCGAGCTTGAACTGGCTTCACACCTTTCTGCACGCATTAAAAACAAAGTTTTACTTAAAAGAGAAGATAACCAACCGGTTTTTTCCTTCAAGTTAAGGGGTGCCTACAACAAAATGGCTCATTTGAGCTCAGCAGACCTTAAACGCGGGGTTATTGCAGCCTCAGCGGGCAATCATGCACAAGGTGTGGCCTTGGCTGCAGCAAAATTGGATTGCAAAGCCATCATCGTGATGCCCACCACCACACCTCAAGTAAAAATCGATGCGGTTATCTCTCGCGGCGGCAGTTCCGTCAAAATCGTTTTGCATGGTGACTCTTATAGCGATGCTTATGAGCACGCCCTTTCTCTTGAAAAGAAACATCAACTCACTTTTGTTCACCCCTTTGATGACCCAGATGTCATCGCAGGCCAGGGAACAATCGCCATGGAGATCTTGCAACAACACCAAGAGCCTATTGATGCCATTTTCTTGGCCATTGGTGGCGGCGGATTAATTGCAGGTGTTGGTGCTTACATCAAAGCTATTCGCCCAGAAATCAAAGTCATCGGAGTTCAAACTATCGACTCTGATGCCATGAAAAAGTCTTTGGAAGCTGGGCGCAGGGTTGAGCTTAAAGAAGTTGGTCTTTTTTCAGATGGCACCGCTGTCAAACTTGTTGGTAAAGAAACTTTTAGAATTTGCCAGCAAGTGGTTGACGAGATCATCACTGTTGATACAGATGCCATCTGTGCCGCGATCAATGACGTCTTCACAGACACAAGAAGTATCCTGGAGCCTGCGGGAGCCCTTGCTCTAGCCGGCTTGAAGGCATATGTTGAGCGCGAGAAATGCAAGAACCAAACCTTGGTAGCGGTTGCTTGCGGCGCCAACATCAACTTCAATCGACTTAGATTTGTTGCTGAAAGAGCCGAGGTTGGTGAATCAAAAGAAGCTGTTTTTGCAGTCACCATTCCAGAGCAAAGGGGTTCATTCAAACGTTTCTGCGAACTTCTGGGTGAGCGCAACGTCACAGAATTTAACTATCGCATTGCAGATGCTGACAAGGCGCACATTTTTGTGGGTATCGCCACGCAAAAAGCTTCTGACAGTGCAACTATTGCAAAATCATTCACCAAGTCTGGCTTCAACACCATCGATTTGACTCAAGATGAATTAGCTAAGTCACATCTGCGTCACATGGTTGGCGGACGCTCACAGCTTGCAAAAAATGAACTGCTTTATCGCTTTGAATTTCCAGAAAAGCCTGGTGCTCTGATGAAATTTTTAACTAGCATGGCCCCCAACTGGAACATCAGTCTTTTCCATTACCGAAATCATGGGGCAGATTACGGACGTATTTTGATTGGCATGCAAGTCCCAGCCAGTGATAAAAAAGAATTGAAGAAATTTTTAGCAGGTCTTGGCTACCCACATTGGGACGAAAGCGATAACCCTGCCTACAGACTTTTCTTGGCATAAGTATGGCGTTTTCACTCGAAGGCAAATTAGTTGTTGCAATTTCTTCTAGGGCTTTATTTGATTTTGAAGAAGAGAATCAAATTTTTGAAGCCAGCGACGACAGTGCCTACATGCAACTTCAATTAAACAGAATTGACTTACCAGCTAAGCCTGGAGTTGCATATCCATTGGTGAAGAAATTATTAACCTTTAATGAGGGCGGCCAACAGAATGTAGAGGTGGTGATTCTTTCCAGAAACGATCCTGTGAGTGGCTTGAGAGTTTTTCGCTCAGCCAAAAATGCTGGTCTAGCGATTGAGCGTGGGGTCTTTACCAGAGGTCGTGCGCCGTATCACTACCTCAAGTCTTTACAGGCCAATCTTTTTTTATCAGCCAACGCTGATGACGTGCGCGCTACCCTGGATGCAGGCTTTCCTGCAGCGATGGTGTTTCCTCAAAGTAAGCAACTGGCCGAATCTAACCCTGATGAAATCCGCATCGCTTTTGACGGAGATGCAGTTTTATTTTCAGATGAAGCGGAAAGAGTTTTTCAAGCAAAGGGGCTCGATGCATTCGTTGCCCATGAAAGTCATAAAGTTGAAACACCCCTACCGCCCGGTCCATTTAAACCTTTATTAGAAGCGCTGCATCGTCTTCAGGTTGCTGCAAAAAAGTCTGGTCAATCAATGAAGATCAGAACTGCTTTGGTCACAGCCCGATCAGCTCCTGCGCACGAGAGGGCCATCAGAACTTTGATGGCCTGGGGTGTGACAGTTGATGAAGCCATGTTTCTTGGCGGTTTAGCTAAAAAAGATTTTTTGAAAGAATTTCAACCTGACTTTTTCTTTGATGATCAGTTGGGGCACTGCGAACTAGCATCAGATGTTGCGCCAACAGGTCAGGTTCTATCTGGTATTGCCAATCAAATCAAATAATCTCATGAGCACCTTAGACCAAGCGCCGCTGGGCAAAAACTCTGACAACCCAAGTCAATACAGTCCCGAACTTCTATTTCCAATCGCACGCATTGAAAACAGACTAAAGATTGGAATCAAAAGCACTGAACCACCTTTTTTTGGTATTGATATTTGGAATGCTTATGAGCTGAGTTGGTTAAATGCCAAAGGAAAACCTCAGCTTGCCATTGCCACTTTCTTAGTTCCGGCTAATTCACCCAACATCATTGAATCAAAATCATGGAAGTTGTATCTCAATAGCTTAAACAATCATTGCTTCCGGTCCACAGAAGAATTAATTCAAACGCTTAAGGGTGATTTATCCAAAGCTGCTGGCGCAAGCGTTTCTGTGCAATTAGATTTACCAGAGCAACAATGTAAAAAAGGTATGAAAGAAATGGCGGGGAAATTGTTGGATCGACTTGATTTGGAGATTGATCCTAAGCAGTTACCAGATGCCGCTTTACTTCAATCAGATCCTAGTTTTGGGATTGTTGAAGAATCATTGGTCAGCCATCTGCTGCGCTCTAACTGCCCAGTGACTGCTCAACCTGATTGGGCAAGCATTCAAATCAACTATGTTGGGCCAACCATTGATGAAGAAGGTTTACTGCGCTACCTGATCTCTTTTAGAGAGCATCATGAATTTCATGAGCACTGCGTTGAAAAAATCTTCATGGACATCAAAGAAAAATGCCGCCCTAGCAAGCTATCGGTTTACGCCCGATATACACGCAGAGGCGGCATTGATATCAACCCATTCAGGGCTGATTACAACGCTGAGTGGCCGGACAATATCCGTCACTCCCGTCAATAATTAAAACGGTATATCGTCGTCAATATCGCTGATGTTTGGGCTGCTCGATGAGGCAGGTGCTCTTGGTGCTGATGATGAAGGTGAATCCTGACCTGACATACCACCCTCAGAAGATCCAGACGCTTTACCACCTAACATTTGCATTGTTTCAGCAACGATTTCTGTAGAGTATTTTTCCTGACCACTTTGATCCGTCCATTTACGTGTTCTCAAACGACCTTCTACGTAAACTTGCGAACCTTTTTTGAGGTATTTTTCTGCAACCTCAGCCACCTTGCCAAAAAATGCGACGCGGTGCCATTCAGTATTTTCGCGCATTTCGCCAGATTGTTTATCACGATAACGATCGGTGGTAGCAATTGAAATATTTGTCACTGCATCGCCACTTGGAAGGCGACGAGTTTCCGGATCACGGCCAACATTACCCACAATAATTACTTTATTAACTGATGCCATTTTTGTCTCCCGAAGAAAAGTTTGTTGTACCGAAATTGATCGAATTAAGTTTGTGAATTAGTCCTGATAGGTAACTCTCTCATCGATGAAGCAATTATAAGCCAGGCGAAAATTAGTGCCGCACAAGCATAAAAAACACTCGATTCACCACCCCATTGCAATAACCAGCCTCCACCCAATCCGCCAATGAATAGGCCAAATGACTGGGTGGTATTGTAGATGCCCAAGGCAGTGCCTTTGGCCTGGCTAGCCCAGCGAGAAACCAAGGATGGTTGCATCGCCTCCAAAATATTGAAGCCAATAAAATAAATCAGTACTGCTGTAGCAAGAGCTGGCAAGGTATCAAAGCTAGCCATGATTAATTGAGCAATCATCATGGCAACGATGCCAAAAATGAATGCTGGCTTCATGCGCTTTCTTCTCTCGCTCGACATGATGATGGGCGCCATACAAGCAAAAGAAATCAGTACAGCAGGCAAATATAAATGCCAATGAGAGACCAAAGGCAAATCAGCTTTCACCAATAATCTTGGCAAGGTCAAAAACAATGCAATTTGGGCTGCATGCAATGCGAATACACCAAAATTCAGTCTCAATAAATCAGCATTGAAAAAAACATCGGAAAATTTGGCGGTGAATGGTGTATTCAACTTGTCTTGTTGTGGCACCACAAACAAGGCCAATAAAATAGCCCCAATCCCCAAAACTGCCATCAGATAGAACATGCCATCTAAACCAATCGATTCGTGCAGTGGGGAGGCCAAAACCAAGGATATGGCAAACGTCAGGGCGATACTGCCGCCCACCATGGCCATGGCTCTTGTTCTGGTTTCTTCCTTGGTTAAATCAGCTAACCATGCAGTCACTGCTGCTGAAACAGCGCCAGCCCCCTGAATCGCTCGCCCTACGATGATCCACATCAAATCATCCTGGCTACCGGCAATAACGGCACCCAAAACAAACAGTAAAAGTCCGGCTACAACGACTGGTCTGCGACCGTACTTATCAGAAAGCATTCCTAGCGGTATATGCAGGCATGCCTGAACAAGGCCGTAGACGCCCAAGGCTAATCCAACTAACAGGGCTTGATCACCGCCCGGCAAGCCTTTGGCATGCATGCTAAAGACTGGCAAAATCAAAAATAGTCCCAACATGCGCAGAGCAAAGATGCCGGCCAAAGCTAAAGATGCGCGAAGTTCTGTTTTTTCCATAAAGAAGAGCTATATTAACTGGTTACGCAGAGAAAAATCATGGATACGATAAAAATTAGGGGTGCTCGCACCCACAACCTTAAAAATATCAATCTCGATATTCCAAGAAACCAGTTGGTTGTGTTAACTGGCTTGTCTGGATCAGGTAAAAGCTCTTTGGCTTTTGATACGCTTTACGCCGAAGGACAGAGACGCTACGTGGAGTCCTTATCTGCTTATGCCCGTCAATTTTTACAGCTGATGGAAAAGCCCGATGTTGACTCGATCGAAGGTTTATCTCCAGCCATTTCTATTGAGCAAAAAGCAACCAGTCACAATCCGCGTTCAACTGTTGGTACTGTTACTGAAATACATGATTATTTGCGTTTACTTTTTGCGCGCGCCGGTACACCGCACTGCCCAGAACATCAGTTGCCACTAGAAGCGCAAAGTGTTTCACAAATGGTTGATTCTGTGATGTCAAAACCTGAAGACACAAAATTAATGATTTTGGCGCCCGTTGTGAGCGAAAGAAAAGGTGAGCATCTTGATCTATTTGAAGACCTTCAAGCACAAGGTTTTGTACGTTTTCGGATTCGCTCAGGTGGCGGCACAGCTTTACACAACAAAGCAAAAATTTATGAAGCTGATGAATTACCCAAACTAGTTAAAAACGAAAAGCACACGATTGATGTGGTTGTCGACCGAATCAAAATAAAAACAGATATTCAGCAGCGCTTAGCGGAGTCTTTTGAAACAGCCTTGCGCTTAGCCGATGGTCGAGCCATTGCACTTGAAATGGACACAGAAAAAGAGCAGCTTTTTTCAAGTAAGTTTGCCTGCCCCATTTGCTCTTACTCATTACAAGAATTAGAGCCCAGGTTATTTTCATTTAATAACCCAATGGGTGCGTGTCCTAGCTGCGACGGTTTGGGTCACATCAGTTTTTTTGATCCTAAGCGCGTGGTGGCTCATCCTGAGCTATCTCTTGCCTCAGGGGCTATCAAAGGATGGGATCGCCGCAATCAGTTTTACTTTAAGTTGCTTCAGAATCTTGCAAAGCATGCCAAGTTTGATTTAGAGGCACCATTTGAAGAGTTGCCAAAAAAAGCTCAAGAGCTACTTCTGTTTGGATCTAACAATCAAGACATTCCATTTGAATACCTAAATGAAAAAGGTAAAGTTGTGATTCGAGAGCACGCCTTCGAAGGCATCGTGGCTAACTTTGAACGACGTTACAGAGAAACTGACTCCCCAACAGTCAGAGAAGAGCTCGCGAAATATCAAAATAACAAACCTTGCCCAAGTTGCGAAGGTACGCGCTTGAGAACTGAAGCCAGAAACGTCAAGGTTGGCGATGGCAAACAAGCGCGGGCGATTTATGAGGTCAGCAACCTGCCTTTAGGTCAAGCGCGCGACTACTTTCTAACACTTGAGTTAAAGGGTGCCAAAAAAGAGATCGCTGGAAAAATCATTTCTGAAATCGGTGCTCGCCTGAGCTTTCTAAATGACGTTGGTTTGAATTATTTGTCTTTGGACAGAAGCGCAGACACCCTCTCAGGAGGAGAGGCTCAGCGTATTCGCCTAGCCTCTCAAATTGGTTCAGGCCTCACTGGCGTTATGTACGTCCTGGATGAGCCATCCATTGGTCTTCATCAACGTGACAACGATCGACTCATTGGCACACTCAAGCATCTCCGAGATTTAGGTAATTCAGTGTTGGTGGTAGAGCACGATGAAGACATGATCAGAGCTTCTGATCATGTGATTGATATCGGCCCAGGCGCTGGAGAGCACGGCGGAAAAAT
Organism: Burkholderiaceae bacterium; assembly: GCA_040377355.1. Lineage (GTDB taxonomy): Bacteria > Pseudomonadota > Gammaproteobacteria > Burkholderiales > Burkholderiaceae > Polynucleobacter. The sequence goes on from JBEIOY010000027.1 coordinate 7,281, forward strand.
TATTGCAGAAGGCACCCCAAAGGAAATTGAATCCAATCCAGATTCATTAACAGGCGCTTACCTCTCGGGCAAAGAAGCCATTCAGGTTCCCAAAAATAGAACCCCTGTGGGAGAGCATTCTTTAAAAATAATAGGTGCAACTGGAAACAACCTTAAAAATGTTGATGTTGAAATTCCATTAGGATTATTGACCTGCGTGACGGGCGTGTCTGGATCAGGCAAATCGACCTTGATCAACGATACGCTTCACCATGCCGTTGCTCAGCACCTCTATGGCTCTATTGCAGAACCCGCGCAACACAAAGAAATCATTGGTCTAGAACATTTTGACAAAGTGATCAACGTTGATCAATCTCCCATTGGCAGAACTCCAAGATCAAATCCTGCGACCTACACCGGTCTTTTTACCCCGATCAGAGAATTATTCGCTGGAGTTCCAGCAGCTCGAGAGCGAGGCTACGAAGCCGGTCGATTCTCCTTTAACGTCAAAGGTGGCCGTTGCGAAACCTGTGAGGGTGATGGTGTCCTGAAAGTTGAAATGCACTTCTTGCCCGATGTTTACGTTCCCTGCGATGTATGTCACAGTAAACGTTATAACCGAGAAACTTTGGATATTCGTTACAAAGGTAAAAATATTCACGAAGTTTTATCAATGACCATTGAGCAGGCTCATGAATTCTTTGAGGCAGTCCCAACGGTCAAACGAAAACTAAAAACATTGTTAGATGTTGGTTTAGGGTACGTCAAACTAGGGCAAAGTGCCACGACCTTATCTGGGGGTGAAGCGCAACGTGTGAAGCTCTCTTTGGAGCTATCCAAGCGAGACACCGGTAGAACTTTGTATATTTTGGATGAACCCACCACAGGCCTTCATTTCCATGATATTCAGCTTTTGCTCAAAGTCATTCACACCCTCAAAAAGCATGGCAACACCATTGTTATCATTGAACATAATTTAGATGTCATCAAGACAGCTGACTGGGTCATTGATTTAGGCCCTGAGGGTGGCGGTGGCGGTGGCGAAGTTATCGCGGTTGGTACCCCAGAAAAAGTTGCTAAAGTAGCAAAAAGCTACACTGGAAAGTACCTGGCCCCCTTATTGAAATAAGCCTAAAGACATATACTCTAGCCATGACTCATCAAACTTCTGAACAAAACCAGCGAGCCATTGATTTGGCTAGAGAAACTTTGGCCATTGAAGCTGAAGCCATTTTGACGCTTCAAAAAAATCTCACGCAAAAAAATGCTGAGAAATTTGCCTATGCGATTGAATTGCTATTGGCTTGCAAGGGTCGCATTGTTGTTTCTGGTATTGGTAAATCTGGTCATATTGCTAGAAAAATAGCGGCAACTTTTGCGTCCACTGGTTCACCTGCTTTTTTTGTGCATCCAGCTGAAGCAAGCCATGGTGATTTAGGCATGGTCACCCAACATGATGTCTTTGTGGCATTTTCAAATTCTGGCGAAACCAGTGAACTGACTGCCATTGTTCCCATTATCAAAAGAACTGGTGCAAAACTGATTGCACTGACCGGCAATCCAGAATCATCTTTGGCATCCCTGGCGGATTCTCACATCAATGTATCCGTTGAAAAAGAGGCTTGCCCTCTCAATTTAGCACCAACCGCAAGCACCACTGCCGCACTGGCCATGGGAGATGCTTTAGCCGTCGCATTACTGGATGCCAGAGGATTCAAGCCTGATGATTTTGCGCGGTCACACCCTGGCGGCAACTTAGGAAGAAAGTTGCTCACCCATGTTCGCGACGTGATGAGAGGCGGCGCAGAAGCGCCTCGCATAAATATCAAAGCGAGCATCACGGATGCTTTACTAGAAATTACTTCCAAGCGCATGGGTATGACAGTGGTAGTAGATGACTCTCAAAAAGTCGTTGGTATATTTACGGATGGTGATTTGCGTCGCTTGATTGAAAAGAACATTCAATTTCAAGGCGTCTCTTTAAAAGATGCCATGACCCCAAATCCAAGAACTATCTCACCCGATCTTTTGGCAGCAGAAGCTGTTGAAATGATGGAGCGTCATCGCATCAATCAACTCATCGTTGTAGACGCCAAAGGAGCTCTTATGGGAGCTCTCAATCTTCACGATCTTTTTGCAGCACAGGTTATTTAATATGTCGAATGCATTCAGCCCGATGGTGACCAACCCATACACAGAGCACCCGCAAGCACTTGATCGGGCTACCAAAGTCAAGCTTCTTGTTTTAGATGTTGACGGCGTTTTAACTGATGGTAGTTTATTGATTGGTCAAGATGGTAAAGAAGCTTTCAAGATTTTTGATAGTCTCGATGGTCACGGTATCAAACTACTTCAATCAACTGGTGTGATTGTTGCAATCATCACCGGACGCAATTCTTCGATGGTCGAAGGTCGTGCAAAAGAATTAGGCATCAAACACGTACAAATGGGTGTGTCTGAAAAATTCAAGGCCTTGCAAAGTTTATTGGAACAAACCAAGTTAACGCTTTCAGATTGCGCGGCAATGGGTGATGATTGGCCAGACTTATCAGTGCTACCAAAAGTTCATTTGGCAGCCTGCCCTGCTCAAGCACATGAAGAAGTCAAAAAACGCGTGCACTTTATTACCAAACGCTCAGGCGGTGCGGGAGCAGTTCGTGAAGTTTGTGACTTGATCTTAGTGGCTCAAGACAATTATCAGCGTTTACTTAAAGAGTCTTTATAGCAATGGGAATCATGGCCCAGGCTTTAAAGTTCTTGCCAATGCTATTGATGGCAGTTTTGACCCTGGGCACCTATTGGATGGTTCAAATGAATGAACCTAATTTAGATACGGAAAAACAAAAACGTCACGTTCCTGACTACATCATGGATGGCATTGTTGTCACCACCATAGGTCCAGAAGGTAATACAAAATTTCGTGTGGTTGGTCAAAAGCTGATTCACTATGAAGATGACGCCAGCTCAGAAATAGATTGGCCGATTGCCAGAAGATTTCATGAAACAAAGCCTGCTATCACCGTAAAATCCGACAAGGGATTTTTAGACGGTGATATGACAGTGTTGGACTTGGTTGGCAATGCAAGTCTTACACGTCCTGCCCAGGCAGCCACCGCAACACAAGTTGGCAGCGCAAGATTATTCATGAGTTCAAGTAAATTCACTGTTCTTATGAATGAGGACATTGTTAAAACAAATCGTCCTGTGAACTTAGAGCAAGGTCTGTCAATCATGACCTCTCAAGAAGGTGCTATTTTTGATAACGTTCATCAAAAACTAACCATGATTGGTCAGGTCAAGGGGCGCATTGAATCAGAATCTAAAGGTAGTGCGCCGTGAGGTTTCGCTTAGCCACTTATTCCATTTGTCTGAGTATCGGAATGGCAATGCTCACTACCCCTGTGTACGCCGAAAAAGCTGACAAAGACAAACCAATTGCACTAAGCTCTGATAAAGCTCAATTTGATGACGTCAAACAAATTTACTATCTTGAGCGCAACGTTCTTCTAATCAAAGGTTCGCTGATCATCAAGGGCGAAAAAGCTGAAGTTAAAATTGATCCCGAGGGTTATCAATTTGTCACCATTTTTGCCAAGCCGGGTGAGTTGGCCAGTCTTCGGCAAAAAAGAGACACTGGGTTCAATGATTTTATTGAGGGTTTTGCCGAGTTAATTGAATATGATGGAAAAACAGATGTTGCCATTCTTCAGAAACAAGCGAGAATGAATCAAATCTCTGGCACAAGAGTCACAGATCAATTGAATGGTGACAAAATTCATTATGATGGAAACACTGAAAAATATAATGTTGTTTCTAAAGTATCCGTGAAATCAACCTTGTCACCTAGAAGAAAAGAATCAACAGGACCTTCAAAATAATGAGCGCTCATCAATCCACCCTAACGGCCGTTGGTCTCCAAAAAAAATATGGTTCAAGGGCTGTTGTTACCGAAGTAGGTGTTGAAGTAAAAAGTGGTGAAGTGGTGGGCCTATTAGGTCCTAATGGTGCCGGTAAAACAACTTCCTTCTACATGATTGTTGGCTTGGTTCCTCTGGATGGCGGAGAAATCAGACTTAACGGTCAAGACATCACTCATTTGCCAATCCATCAACGAGCCAAGTTAGGCTTGTCTTACTTACCCCAAGAAGCCTCTGTATTTAGAAAGCTAACTGTTGAAGAAAATATTCAAGCTGTTCTAGAGCTTCAAGAAGAAAACGGTAAAGCGCTTACTAAAAAGGAAATCCAAAGTAGATTGGATTCGCTGTTACAAGAATTGCAGATTTCACATTTACGCAGTAATCCAGCGATGTCATTATCAGGCGGTGAGCGCAGAAGAGTTGAAATTGCAAGAGCGCTGGCATCACAGCCAAAATTCATTTTGCTTGATGAGCCGTTTGCTGGTGTGGATCCGATTGCGGTTGGTGAAATTCAAAGAATTGTGAGATTTTTAAAAGACCGTCAAATTGGCGTACTTATCACCGACCATAATGTTCGAGAAACTCTGGGTATTTGTGATCACGCCTACATCATCAGTGAGGGCAGGGTATTGGCCGCGGGTAAACCATCTTCAATCATCGATAACGAAGCTGTTAGAAAAGTTTATCTTGGTGAAAACTTTAGAATGTAATTTTTAAGCAAAAAACGTACCAATACAGCCATGACGGTCTAAAATGACCGTAACATGAAAGCATCTCTTCAGCTCAGATTCTCACAAAATCTGGCCTTAACGCCTCAACTGCAACAATCAATCAAGCTCTTGCAGCTCTCAGCCATGGAGCTTGAGCAGGAACTGATTCAGGCGGCTGAACAAAATCCTCTCATTAACTACGAATCAGAAGCCAGCCTTTCAGATAAAGAGCCCTTGGAACAGTTGTCACATCGCAGTCTTGGAGGGTCAAGGAACAATCAATTTAGCGACGAAGATGATGATCGCCTATCAAGAATTAGCTTGCCAGAATCTCTTCTTGGCTCCCTGATTGCTCAAATCAAGCTTCTTCGCATCAATCCTGAAGAAAAAGCCTTAATGGGTTTTGTTGCTGGGAACCTGAATGAGCGCGGC
>JBEIOY010000081.1:0-6499 GCA_040377355.1 Burkholderiaceae bacterium
TCTTAGTCGGAGTGTGGCGCAGTCTGGTAGCGCACCTGGTTTGGGACCAGGGGGTCCAAGGTTCGAATCCTTGTACTCCGACCACTTTCAAATAGCATCGCTCGATGCGCAGCCTTCCAAAAATCGCCAAACAATTGTTCTAAAAGCCACTATCAAAATTACATAGAGCTGTGCTCAATATGCTGCGTAGCAGCAACGGTATATCAACGTCAAACTCGAATTATGTCTAATATCTGACTTAAACGTAAGACTGATAAAAGATTGGTTTTGTCTAATGATGTTTAGAGATATCAAAGAACAAAGAAATTAAACATGTCATTTCAAGAAGATTCAGAAATCAACTTCGCCGCCTTTCCGGCCGATCAGCTCATTGAATTGAGTTACGTCAGTCAGGCAGCAAATGACATGGGCATTCTGGGTTTGATGAACTTACTTGAAGAGGCAGTTCATAAAAACAAACGCAATGGCATAACGGGTGTTTTGTTTTATGACAATCGCATCTTTGGTCAAATCATTGAAGGTTATCCGCAGCACGTTGAGCTTATTTGGAAAGCTATTAATGCTGACACTCGCCACTCAGAAGTGCAGGTACTTGATATCAGCCCATTACAAAAGCGACGCTTCAGTAATTGGTCGATGAAGTTTTATGGCTCAGATGAAATTAGCCAATATGTGCCAGAACTCAAGATGGGTTTAAGAGATGCCAACGCAGCATTGCCCAGTGAGATTCTGACCTTGATGAGATCGGTCAGCAATCAAAATGATGAGGCCAAGCATCAAGACGCTGTCACTCTTAGACCTCCGCTATAATCTAACTCTTATCAAAGACTGCCCATAGCTCAGTTGGATAGAGCACCGCCCTTCTAAGGCGTAGGTCGCACGTTCGAATCGTGCTGGGCAGGCCAACTACATCTGTTATATCTAAAGCTTTAAGCTTGTTAGATTTATAAAAACCTCAGTGAGGCTTAATGCTATTTAATTGGGCGAGACTGTTCTGACCACGCCTTATTTTAGAAATTTTGATTTAAATTGACTTGTATACGTGAAGCTCAAGGGGGTTGGCTAGAAGTGCTTCAGTGTCAACCACAGCTTTTTTAACAAAAGGCTCTGCCAGATGAGCATTGAAAACTTCTTCACTGGCCCATTCTTCTATAAAAGTGAACTCATTGGTATTGTTAGCATGGTTAACTAAATGACAGCTAATGCAGCCCGGGTCATTTCTAATGGGCTCAACCAAAGCGATTAAGATTGGTTTAATTTCATTAATAGAATTTGACTTTGCAAAAAAACGAGCAATGACACGAATAGACATAGAGTCCTCATTAGATATAAGTTGATAAAACCATCAACTAAGTTTGCTTGATACTAGAACTGATTAACTGATTAATCAAGTGCTTGATTGTTCGGCCCCAATTTGAGTGCTTTCTTCTGGGCGGGCATGAGCTTGAATCATCTCTTTAAGTGGAGGCGCCTGAATTACCACTAGACTTAATTGCAGCCTCAATTCTTTTTAGCGCCTCTTGGAGTGTCGCTCTGGGCACACCAAAATTTAAACGTGCAAATTGACTATATTCAGCCCCAAATTGATTGCCTGCAGAAAGTGCGAGGCCATTTTTAATGAGGTGTGAATGAACGTTAGCCCAACCCAGCTGGCTAAAATCAAGCCAGGCCAAGTAGCTTGCTTCAGACTCATTCCACTTGACTTGATGGTGTTGGCTTAACCAATTTCTGATCAGATCACGATTGTCTCTCAGGTATTTAATCAGTTCATCATGCCAGGGGCCACCCTCATCAAGCGCCGCGGTCGTCGCTGTGTATGCAAGGGCATTAGGGTGATGTGCTTGAGCCGACATAAATGCTTGAAGTTTTTGGCGAATATCTGGATTGGTACAAACGCACCAAGATAAACCTATCCCTGGAAAATTGAATGCCTTATTCAAGGACATGAGCGTGATGGTTCTGTTAGATATTTCGGGGCTTAGACTGGCTATTGGCGTATGTTTAACACGCTCATCCAAAACTAGTTGAGCATGAATTTCATCGCTACAAATGAAGTAATTTTTTTCAATACACAGCCTGCCAATTTCTAAAAGCTCATCTTTAGAAAAAACAGTGCCACCTGGATTTTGTGGGTTGCAAATCATTAAGAGCTTGGTATTTGGTTGAGTAACTCTGCGAAGTTCTTCAAAATCAAAAGTCCAGCGATTGTTTAAGGCTTTTAAATGCAAAGAACTGAAAGTTCGACGAGCTTGCTGGATTGCCAAGAAAAAGTGATGATAAATAGGCGCTGGCAAGATGGCATGATCATCATCACCCATCAAAACTTTTGGAATCATATATAAGCTTGGCACAACACCCGAGCAAATAAGAATATCTTCTTGATTGACTGCCCAAGTAAATTCTTTTTTTAAGTAAGCTTGAATTTTTTCAGTTAGATTTCCTTGAGTAGTGTAGCCAAGGATGCCATGTTCAATGCGTTTAACTAATGCTGCTTGTATTTCTGGCGCGATAGCAAAGTCCATATCTGCAACAGATAAAGGCAATATATCTGTTGATTGATATTGATCCCATCGACTTGAATTGGTGTTTCGTCGATCGATTGCTTTGTCAAATGAATAGGTCATGTATTTAGCTCAGGCAGGAAGTGCCATGAGATCCGGAATATGGACATCTAACCAGTCGTCAAGAGTTACCAAGACATCATTAAAGGATTTTCCAAATTCAGTTAATGAATACTCAACTCTTGGCGGTATGGTTTTGAAGTCATGTCGTGCAACAAGACCATTGATTTCTAGTCGACGAATTGTTTGGGTCAGCATTTTTTGCGAAATGCCTTGAATTTGAGTCATCAATTGCCCATTGCGAAGAGCGCCATCGGCCAATGCGTGCAATACTAGTAAAGCCCATTTGTTGCCAATCAGCTCAATAAAACGACGCGATGGACAGGCCTTGAAGCATGGATTTATTTTGCGATTGGAATTCATGATAACCTATAGGAACTAAAAGGTGCGTACTTTACCTTTGTAAAGTATATCAATACTATAACCATTTGCATACTCACCTTGAAATAAAAGTTATGAACACAACATTTCCACGCACGCCTTTTTTAGCGGGCTCTGATATTGATGTCAAAAGAAATGAATTATTAAATTATTTTCACGCTACTTTTGATCGTTATGAATCACTTTTTGAATTATTGAATGGTGATGATGCTTTTTACAAAAAATCCATCTCTTTAAGACACCCCCTCATTTTTTATTTTGGGCATACAGCCACATTTTTTATTAATAAATTTATGGTTGCTGGCTTGATTGATCAGCCCATTGATCAAAAGCTTGAATCAATGTTTGCTGTTGGGGTTGATGAAATGAGCTGGGATGATTTAGATGATGCTCGGTATGATTGGCCAACTGTGGACGAGGTCAGGGCTTACAGAAACAAGACAAGAAATATTGTTGAAAATGTTATTAAAAATACCCCACTCATACTACCGATTGGATGGAGCGATCCTTTTTGGATTGTGTTAATGGGGATTGAGCACGAGCGCATTCATTTAGAAACATCCTCAGTACTTATCCGCCAGCATGCTTTGAGTCACGTTAAGTCCCACCCCAATTGGCAACCTTGCAGAGACAGTGGAGTTGCCCCTATTAATACTCTGATTGAAATTCCTGGTGGTCAAGTGACACTGGGACGCCAACTCACCGAGCCTATTTATGGATGGGATAACGAATATGGTCATCATCATGCTGAAGTGTCAAAGTTTCAGGCCTCAAAATACTTAGTTACTAATGGTGAGTTTCTGGAATTTGTTGAGAATGGCGGATATAGCACTGATCGCTATTGGGATGAGGAAGGTCTTGCATGGAAAAATTTTACAAAAGCTACCCATCCTACATTCTGGGTTAAAGACAAAGCAACATCGAGCACATGGAAGCTGCGTCTATTAACTGAAGAGGTTTCAATGCCTTGGGATTGGCCAGTTGAAACTAACTCTTTGGAAAGTAGAGCCTTTTGTCGTTGGAAATCTGAAGAGTCAGGCTTGCCAGTTCGTCTTCCAACTGAAGATGAGTGGAATAGAATTTACGACCATGTGCAGCTAACGGATGTGCCGCATACCAGTTTAGCGAATGGTAATCTTCATCTGGATCATTGGGCATCAAGCTGCCCAGTTACTCGTTTTGCACACGGCGACTTAAATGATGTTGTTGGCAATGTTTGGCAATGGTGTGAGACACCAACATACCCATTTGATGGATTTAACGTGCATCCAGTTTATGACGATTTTACTAGTCCAACTTTTGATGAACGCCATAACATCATCAAAGGCGGCAGCTGGATATCGGCTGGTAATGAGGCGCGACATGTTTCACGTTACGCTTTTAGAAGACATTTTTTCCAGCATGCCGGTTTTCGCTACATCGTGACTGATACACCAATCACTAATCCAGCTTCCACTTATGAAACCGATGCCATGGTTTCTCTTTATGACGAATTTCATTATGGAGACGATTCGCTGGGAGTCCCTAATTTCATGAAGGCGATGTCTGAATTATCCATTGAGGCTCATCGTAGGCATGGTAATGGCTCACAAGCTAGAGCCTTAGATTTAGGTTGCGCTACAGGTCGAGCAACATTTGAGTTAGCTAAGTTTTTTGATAAGGTGATTGGCATTGATTTTTCTGCGCGCTTTATTCAGGTGGGAAGACAAATGGCCGAATTAGGATCAATACGTTATTCGATACCAGTTGAGGGTGACCTGACCAGTTATTATGAGCGCCGCTTAGATACTTTAGGATTAAATGACACTGTTAATAAAGTTGAATTCTGGCAAGGTGATGCCTGTAATTTAAAAGAAATTCATACTAATTTTGATCTTATTCTTGCTGCCAATTTGATTGATCGTCTCTATTCTCCGAGACGTTTTCTTGAATTAATTTCTGAGCGTTTGAACCAAGGTGGGTTGATGGTGCTTGCATCGCCATACACATGGTTGGAGGAATACACAAAAAAATCAGAGTGGATTGGGGGATATAAAAAAGATGGTGAATCATTCACTACGCTTGATGGCCTCAAAGAAATACTCGAAGCTAATTTTTCTTTAGTTGAAGGACCCAAGGCTGTACCATTGACTATTAGAGAAACTGCGCGCAAGTACCAGCACACTTTAAGTGAAGTCACCGTATGGAAGCGAAAATAATGACAGCAGAAGAACAAGTTCTTTTAAGGGATCGTTCGCTTGGCGCAGTGATGGGGGCATTTATCGGAGATGCCATGGGGGTTGGCCCCCACTGGTACTACGATCTTGATCAATTGGTCAATGATTATGGACCATGGATTGATAACTATACAAAAGTTAAAGTAGGTCGCTATCACGAGGGTCTTCATCCAGGACAGTCTTCACAATCTGGCATTATTCTTGAATTAATGTTGCGCTCCCTTGTCGAAAGTGGCGGGTATGATCAGGTAGATTTTTGTCAGCGACTAGACCAAGATCTATTTCCACTATTAGATGGCACACCAATGAATGGGCCGGGCGGCTACACCAGTCAATCAATTCGTGATGCTTGGCGCAAGCGAGTCTTGAGCGGCCTTCCTTGGGGAAGTATTGCTGGTAATGCGGATAATACTGAAGCAGCTGAGCGCATTATTCCTATTGCTATTCGCTTTGCACTCAAGCCATCAGAGCTAGCCCGCGCCGTCATCGCTAATTCATCTTTAACTCAAAATGACGGCACAGTTTTAGCTATGACTGCAGCTTATGGATCAGTGCTCGGTATGTTGATTGAGGGCCATCGTTTGGATGGTGATATTTCAGAAAAATTACTGGTACGCGTCAAAGCGGGTGAGTTGCCATTTCATACAATTACCAAAGGCAAGTTAGAAGCTCCGGATAAAAATCAAAAAGAGATACGCGTTGAGGATGTTTTTCCATCCCCCGATGCTTTACTGACTCCATCAAATATTGCGCGTGCTGCCAAGGATCCGGCTATTTCAATTGAGCCAGCTTCTAAGGTTGCGTTGTTGTATGGCTTGCCATGTGCTGTTTATCACCAATTCCCAGCTGCGTACTACTTGGCCTCACGCTTTTCTGATGATTTTGAATCTGCTGTGCTGCATGCCATCAATGGCGGTGGACAGAATTTGTCTAGAGCAATGCTGGCTGGTGCTCTAACTGGTGCAATGGTCGGGTTATCTGGCATTCCAGAACGATTTCTCACAGGCCTAGATCGTGCTGAATCACTGTTGGCGCTTGCAAATCAATTGGTCGATGACATGCTTGCTTAATCTTTTTAAGATGCTGAATCAGTTGAATAAAAGTTTGAACCCATTTTTAAAGCTTTTAAGGCGTAGGCCGCAGGCTTGAATCCTGCTGGGAAGGCCATTACAAGCAATGACGCTTGCCTTTAGCTTGAAATAACTTAAAAACCCTATGTTTTTATGAATGCTATCATTTGGGCCAAGTAAATTGCCACCATTCTTCTTGGCACATTATTCA
>JBEIOY010000148.1:0-3394 GCA_040377355.1 Burkholderiaceae bacterium
CTTCGCCACCAAACTTTGCTGCCAACACTGTAGCGATCGCTGCAGTCAATGTTGTTTTGCCGTGGTCAACGTGACCAATCGTACCTACGTTTACGTGCGGTTTTGTCCGCTCAAATTTTTCTTTTGCCATTTTTCAGCCTCTAATTCAAATAATTGTTGATTAAATATTACTTAGACTTTGCAGCCATTACTGCTTCAGCTACGTTCTTTGGAGCCTCAGAATAGTGCTTGAATTCCATGGTGTAAGTTGCACGACCTTGAGTCAGTGAACGTAAACCTGTTGAATAGCCAAACATCTCAGCCAAAGGCACTTCAGCGCGAACAATCTTGCCACCGCCAGGAATATCATCCATACCTTGCAAAATTCCGCGACGTGAAGATAAGTCGCCCATCACGTTACCCATGAAATCTTCTGGTGTCTCTACTTCAACAGACATCATAGGCTCCAATAACACTGGGCTTGCTCTGCGCATACCTTCTTTAAAGGCCATTGAGCCGGCCATTCTGAAAGCATTCTCATTTGAGTCAACGTCATGATATGAACCAAAGATCAATGTTGCTTTGATATCTACCACTGGATATCCAGCCAAGACACCGTTGTTCAATGTTTCTTGAATACCTTTATCTACAGCAGGAATGTATTCACGAGGAACAACGCCGCCCTTGATGGCGTCAACGAACTCAAAACCTTTGCCTGGCTCTTGTGGCTCTAACTTCAACACAACGTGACCGTACTGACCACGACCACCAGACTGCTTAACAAACTTGCCTTCAACTTCTTCGCAAACTTTGCGGATTGTTTCGCGGTAGGCAACCTGCGGCTTACCAACTGTTGCCTCAACACCAAACTCACGCCTCATGCGGTCAACCAAAATTTCCAAGTGCAGCTCACCCATACCGGAAATAATTGTTTGGCCAGACTCTTCATCTGTCTTTACACGGAATGAAGGGTCTTCTTGTGCTAAACGATTCAGAGCTAAACCCATCTTCTCTTGGTCAGCCTTTGTTTTTGGCTCCACCGCTTGAGAAATGACTGGCTCTGGGAAAATCATGCGCTCTAAAATAATTACGCTATCAGGATCGCAAAGTGTTTCACCAGTTGTTGCATCTTTCAAGCCAACAGCAGCGGCGATATCACCCGCATGAACTTCTTTGATCTCTTCTCGTTGATTGGCGTGCATCTGAAGAATTCGGCCCAAACGTTCTTTCTTACCCTTGATTGGGTTGTAAACAGTGTCGCCTGATTTAACAACGCCAGAATAAACGCGGAAGAAAATTAACTGGCCAACAAATGGGTCCGTCATGATCTTGAACGCTAGCGCTGAAAACTTTTCATCATCAGCTGCTCTGCGTTCGCCCTGCGTACCATCTTCTAATTCTCCAGTTACTGGAGGAATATCGATCGGTGAAGGCATGTAATCAATCACGGCATCCAACATCGCTTGAACGCCTTTGTTCTTAAATGCAGTGCCGCACATCATTGGAACAATTTCACTGGCAATCGTACGCGCGCGTAATGCTGCTTTGATTTCTTCTTCAGTTAAAGCTTCGCCGCCCAAATACTTATTCATCAAATCTTCTGATGACTCAGCAGCGGCCTCAACCATTTTCTCACGCCACTCTTCGGAGCTAGCCTGTAATTCTGCAGGAATATCTTCGTATGTGAACTTAGTGCCTTGTGATGCCTCATCCCAGAAGATAGCTTTCATCTTCACTAGATCCACAACACCTTTAAAGTTTTCTTCAGCACCAATTGGAATTTGAATCGCGATTGGATTTGCCTTCAAACGCAAACGCATTTGATCGTAAACCTTGAAGAAGTTGGCACCTGTACGGTCCATCTTGTTCACAAACGCTAAACGAGGAACTTTATATTTGTTTGCTTGGCGCCATACTGTTTCTGATTGTGGTTGAACTCCACCCACAGCGCAGTAAACCATGCAAGCACCATCCAACACGCGCATTGAGCGCTCAACTTCAATGGTGAAGTCTACGTGGCCCGGTGTATCAATGATGTTAACGCGGTGCTCTGCATAGTTACCAGCCATACCCTTCCAGAAGGCTGTTGTAGCCGCTGAAGTAATGGTGATGCCACGCTCTTGTTCTTGCTCCATCCAGTCCATGGTAGCTGCGCCATCATGAACTTCGCCAATCTTGTGATTAACACCGGTGTAAAACAAAATACGTTCTGTTGTTGTCGTTTTTCCTGCGTCAATGTGCGCAGAAATACCAATATTACGATAACGCTCAATAGGGGTTTTACGTGCCACTTTATCCTCGTCTTTTCTGAGCTATTAGAAACGGAAATGAGAGAAAGCTTTGTTAGCTTCTGCCATACGGTGAACTTCATCACGCTTCTTCATCGCACCGCCACGTCCCTCAGACGCTTCGATCAATTCATTAGCAAGGCGTTGAGCCATTGATTTTTCGCCACGCTTTTTAGCTGCTTCACGCAACCAACGCATAGCTAGGGCCAAACGACGTGATGGACGAACTTCAACAGGAACTTGATAGTTAGCACCACCCACGCGACGGCTCTTAACCTCAACCATTGGCTTAACGTTGCCCATGGCTGTTGAAAATACTTCTAGGGGTTCTTTGTTGGCTTTCTTTTCGATATGCTCAAAAGCGCCATAAACAATACGTTCTGCAACGGACTTTTTACCGTCCAACATTAAAACGTTCATAAATTTAGCAACTTCAACGTTTCCAAATTTTGGATCCGGAAGAATTTCACGCTTGGGTACTTCGCGACGACGCGGCATCACAACTCCTAATTTTATTCAGTTAGAGGACCATTCCTCAAAGTTACTCAACTAGATCAAAATTGATCCGAAGTAACCACTTACTTAGCAAGATCTAATTGATCTTGCTACTTGCGTAAAAAAGCTATTAAGCTTTCTTAGCGCGCTTCGCACCATATTTGGAGCGAGATTGCTTACGGTCTTTAACGCCTTGCAAGTCAAGTGAGCCACGCACGATGTGATAACGCACACCTGGCAAGTCTTTCACACGACCACCGCGAATAAGAACCACTGAGTGCTCCTGCAAGTTGTGGCCTTCGCCACCAATGTAGGAAATCACTTCAAATCCATTAGTCAAGCGTACTTTGGCTACTTTACGCAAAGCCGAGTTAGGCTTTTTTGGAGTAGTTGTATATACGCGAGTACATACGCCACGGCGCTGAGGACAATTCTCAAGCGCAGGGCTCTTACTTTTTACGATCTCAGAAGTACGGGGACTTCTGAGTAACTGATTAATTGTTGGCATAGCTTACTTTCAAAGCAGAAAATTCTGCGGTTTGCGAAGAACTCGACATTCTAGACCGGTCAGCTCCTGCCGTCAAGACGGCAAAAGCTGACTTTTTAGGTCTATTTTGTCCTTTTTGGCCTTA
>JBEIOY010000098.1:0-5456 GCA_040377355.1 Burkholderiaceae bacterium
CTTTGCAGCTCTGTTTGAAATGCTAATTGTTGCAACAAACCTCTAACTGGCAAAGCTTTCATCCATGACTGCCAATCTGGATCTTCAGAGTTGATGGTCAGGGCAGATGCTTTAGGTGCTGCCGTTGATTGAGAATCTGACTGAGTCTGCGCTGTTGGAGGGGTTGGAGTGGCTAAGGGTGCTGCAGTTACTTTAACTGAATGATCGGTAACATTGGCTGCTGCTTTAGCAGCAGAACTGATTGAGCTGCCACCTGCTCTTGATGTTTGATTTGATTGATTAGATTTAGTTGAACCAGATCCGTCGCCAGGCTTAAAAGCCAACATTCTAAGAAGTGCCATTGTGAAACCAGTCTGCTCATCCGGCGCCAAAGATAAATCTGGGCGACTAGTAATAGCAATTTGGTAATACAACTGAATATCTTCTTTATTAAATTGTGAGGCTAAGCGTCGAACCTCAGTCGCTTCAGGCCAATCATCCAATACTGCTGACGGAACTGTTTGACCGACTGCAATTTTTTGCAATAAAGAGGCAAGGTCTTGGAGAGCAAGAGAAAAAGATGAACTTCTAGCAGCCATTTCATCGGCAATAGCGATCAATGCACCACCATCACCAGTTCTCAACGCATCCAAAATCTGAATCAAATAAGTTTCGTCTAAGGTGCCCAACATGGCACGAACCGCAGACTCACTCACAGGTCCTGCGGCGTAAGCGATGGCCTGATCAGTCAAAGATAAAGCATCGCGCATTGATCCCTGGGCCGCCTTAGCCAAAATGCGTAATGCGCCGATCTCAGACTTGACTTGCTCAGACTCTAGAATTTTTTCCAAATGCTCAATAATCGAAGGCACCGGCATTTGTTTTAAATTGAATTGCAAACAACGTGACAAAACTGTCACAGGAATCTTTTGTGGATCGGTGGTTGCCAAGATAAACTTCACGTGAGGCGGTGGCTCTTCCAAGGTTTTCAGCATGGCATTGAATGCATGACCGGTCAGCATATGAACCTCGTCAATCATATAGACCTTGAATCGGGCACTGCTTGGAGCGTACATGGCCTTTTCAAGCAATTGAGCCATATCATCCACACCACGATTGCTCGCCGCATCCATCTCTATGTAATCAACGTAACGACCGGCATCAATCTCGGTACAGGCTGGGCACTTGCCGCAAGGCTGAGAAGTCATTTGACCTTGACCATCAGCACCCGTGCAATTGAGGGCCTTGGCCAAAATACGAGAAATGGTTGTTTTGCCAACTCCTCTTGTGCCTGTGAATAACCAAGCATGGTGCAAGCGCTGCTGATCAAGCGCGTGAGTCAAGGCCTTGACCACATGTTCTTGGCCAACTAAGGTTGAAAAATCTCTTGGGCGCCACTTTCGGGCTAAAGCTAATGCAGTCATATTGTCATTCTACAAGTAGAAGGCAGTAGAATGTCAGCGGACGGGCCTCCTCGCATGGTGGCTTGGTAACCTGGTCAGGTCGGGAACGAAGCAGCCAAAGCCAAGTACTGCCAGTGCCGAGGGTCAGGCTCGTCCACCTACTAACTTGTTTAATCAAGGGTTTTTGGATCAAAAATTGATTCATTGAGTAGAGCTCATCTCCAAAACATCACCATTTGCACCCAATAAATAGCTTTTTACTGGCTTATCTGGTCGCAACTGAGTCACGCAATCTCTGTAAGTGCTCATTTGAACATCGTATTTCGCAAACAGTTCACTGCTTGAATCTGGAATCGATAACTTGTAGTCCAAGATAATTAGTTCGCTTGGTAATTCAATTAAGCGATCAATTCTGAGCAATCTTCCATTGGAGTCGGCTATATCCAACTCCTCCCAAGACGCCTGAATTATTGGATCAAAGAAAAAGTGTTTGGTTTTTGCTGAATTCAGCACATTTAAAGCGCAGCGCCTTGCTTCGGGTGCCATCTCGGGGCTGATATTAAGCCAGGCAACTATTTCTTCTGCACTCGGTATATGTGATGAATCCGATATACCGGCACGCATTACATACTCCATCACAGCATGGAAAGCCACGCCTAAATCAATCATGTGTTGCTGTTCAACACCCACCAACTCTTCATCAAAACGGATATTGGCATTTGATTTGCCGCACCACAAGACATTGAAATCAGTAAACAATTGTTCGATATTAGTATTTCCAGACAAAGAATTTTGATCGGCCAGAATAATTGATGACTCTGGTGCATCGGGCATCAATTCAACACCTGCTCTTGCCATGCGGTCATACCAACTATTCTTGGCAATCGCTGCCTCACTCTTTGAGTCCCCTTTATTGGCAGACCCTGATATGTAAACAGCCTCTTTTGCCCTGGTCAAAGCAACATAAAGAAGATTCCAGTTTTCAATTTGCGCAATTTCCTCCTCTTGCCCCCTCAAAAACTCTCGCGCTGGATCCTTGGGCTTGGCCGAAAATATTGGAGAAATATGTTCAGGGGCATCGCTGTCTGGCAACCAACTCATCAAAACACCCACGTTATCTCTGCCAGACTTGTTTGTATTGGTATTCATTAAAAATACAAAACGAGACTCAAGGCCCTTAGCAGCATGAATGGTTAAGACTTTGACGCGCTTTTCGGAGGTTTCAGAGCTTTCATCATCCTCATCCTCATCTGATGACTCCCCCTCATCCGGGCTTTCTTCTTCAGCGCCACGCTTGATCCTCTTGAGCTCATTGATAAAACGAGACAAACTTGGATAACGTCCGCCATCAAGATTGAGGGCCAAGGATAAAAATGCGTCCAAATTTGATAGCACTTGATCTCGCTGCAAAATAGGCGCTGAGCGGGCATACCGCAAACGAATTTTGCCTTGACTATAAATATGGTCCAACAAATCATGAACTGGTAACTTTTTAGCCAATTCAGCCCATGCCGCAATCTCTGAATAGATGTGATGACGCGGGTGTTCTGGCGACGAAATTAATTGCCAGAGAGAATGAATCTCTTGAGATTGCTTAGCTGTCATCAAAGCCAGCAAATCTTCATCAGTTAATCCATAGATGGGAGAGCGCAATACTTGCGCAAGAGCCAGGTCGTTGCCAGGTGTTATTAAAATCGATAGCAAAGCCACCATGTCTTCAGCCTCAAGAGTTCTAAGCAGGCCCCCTTGCCTTGGGCTGTCACATGGAATACCTGCAGCTCTGAAGGCCTTTTCAATTTGCGCCAAATGAGTTCTTGATCTCAACAAAATCAAGAAGTCTCCCCAATTGGCATTTTTCTCTTGTTTGATTTTTTGAATTAACTGAGCCACTTGCAAAGCCTCGTCAAAACTTTGCTGAACTTTTGTTTGCTTGGTGATATCAATGAAAGGATGCTCAAGGGCATTTCTTGATTGTTCTTGCAAGATCTCTGGTGAACCTATCAAAGGTAAGCGCCAAACTTCACCTAGGCCATGATTATTTTTAGCATTTGGGTTTCGTTCTTGGGAGTGAAAAGAATATGTTTTTGGCACATCAGGTAAAGCAAATACATTATTTACTGCTTTGATCACTGCGGGACTGTTGCGCCTAGTCTTATTAAAAGAATGTATTTTTGCCTTGAACTGTTTGTTCAGATAACTTTTGGCCTCGCCAAACAAACGGACGTCTGCTCGCCTAAAACGATAGATTGATTGCTTTGGATCGCCGACTAAAAATACAGAAGGTCTGTTTTCTTCATCACCATAGGCGTTCAACCAAGAAAGAAGGATTTGCCATTGCAAGGGATTGGTGTCTTGAAACTCATCAACCAGCAAATGTTTGTACTTGGCATCCAGTCTGGCTTGTAAATAATTAGTCACATCTGAAGAGAGCATCAATTTTGCGGTGTAGGCTTCCAAATCTGAAAAGTCCTGCACTCGCAGAATTTCTTTTTTTGCCTGATAGTGCTTTAACATATCCACACCAATCGTGATCCAAGCTTGATGAATTCGGTGAGCTCGATGATCAGCATCCCAACAATAATGGTCATACATGGCTTGAGCCCAAGCTTGCCGAATGTGATTGATTTGCTGCTCTATGTTTTGGGCATCAGCCAATTGCTTGAGGGATTTCTTCACCGCATCGGAGGCCAATAAATTTGCCAGTGGCACATAGACGGTGGTCAAGAAGGCTGGCCTCAAGGCAGTCGCCACATCCTCGATTGAATAACCATGAGCGTGTTTTTTAAGAGCATCATCAATCGCGGCGGCATATTTTTTATCGTTCGATCCACCATTTATTAAATGACTGGTCAAACTCATCAAATTCATCAAAGCTTGAGAATCGTCCAACATGGCTTTGAGTGGGTCTTGGATCGCCAGCCAATCTGAGCGATCACTGATTGCTTGCATTGGATTCGTGCCCTGTTTTTTACAGCGCTCTAGATAACTCCACCACTCTGCTTTAACAGTCAGAAAACCTTTTGAACCAATCAATAGATCATTAGCATTACTGGCCTTCAACTCCTTAACAAGCAATTCATATGCGGCGCGCACAGCAGCATTGCTAGTAGACGGCAAAGTTGTCCACCAATCCTCCAAGCACTCATCTTGCAACCTTTTGAAATCGTCTCGAAGCTTAAGACCCTGAGGAACACCCGAACCCAGTGGTGAGCCACGCAAAAGACTGCTGAACCAACCGTGGAATGTTTCAACATTCAAAGGACGAGGGTCTGATAAAACATCTTCAAATAATGACCTTGCTTTGGGTAATCCTAATTTGGCATTTTCAGTAGATAGACCGCGAGCCATCAACTCTTCAATCAACTCTTCTTCTGGACAATTAGCAAACTGCAAAAGCACTTGATCTAGACGACCGCGCATTTCTTGGGCTGCTTTTCGGGTGAAGGTAATCGCAAGAATTTCACTGGGCTTTGCGCCAGCGAGTAACAGTCGAATAATGCGAGACACCAACAGCCATGTTTTGCCACTGCCAGCGCAAGCTTCCACAACCACCGATTGATCAGGGTCACATGAATCAAGTATCAATGGATCGATCATGACCACATTCCTTTTCGACAAATGCCTCGAGCTTGGCAATACTGACAAATACTGTCGGGCGCACTTGCCACCATTGGGGAGCCACCCCAAAGAGCTTCGATATCACCAATCATTTGCGCTGGGAGCTGATTCATTTGGTCTTGCAAATCATCAACTTCAACGCGTGCATCGTCTTCTTTGACCGAAACCCACGAGGCAATTGTTGCAGGCTGACGATTCACCATGTCGTGACCGTTCACAGCTTTGGCATAGACGACCAATTGTGGATCGTCTTTGAGATTATTTTTCTTTTTGGTGATTGAGTTCTTGCTGCTGAACTTATAGTCAATCACTTCAACGCCCTCTTGAGGATGAATGTCTAAACGATCAACAAATCCAGAAACACGAATGTCACCAAAACGTGTCTGCAAATCAAAGCCCACTTGCTTTTCGCCATCATGAAACACCCATCCAGATTGCTCACGTTGAATGTGCCAA
>JBEIOY010000146.1:0-3473 GCA_040377355.1 Burkholderiaceae bacterium
ATCGTGAGCTCAGTTTTTAACTGGGGAGCATATTTGCTCAAGAAAAAAAGAACGGCTTAATTAATCTCAAGACCCTTGCCAACGAGGCGGTCTTTTTTCTCCAAACGCTATAACACCTTCTTTGAAATCAGAGCTGCCATAACAGGCTTTGATTAAATCATCGCAGTCAGGTAGTTGATTTTGATGAATTCGGCCAATCGTCAACTTCGATGAGCGAATCGTTAGAGGTGCTAAATGCACCACTTTCTCAGCGATTGATTTAGCGATTGATTCAAGCTCTGCGCTATCTGCCACTGTATGGATATAGCCAGAAGAGAGTAATTCATCTGCATTGATCAGCTCTGCCAATAGCAACATTCGTTTGAGTGTTGGGATGCCTAAGTGGACCATCAATCTTGCAATATTGGTTGGCGACAAACAGTTACCAACTGTTTTAGCAATTGGGGCACCAAAGCGTGCGTCAGGGTTGGCAATCCTAAAGTCACAAGCAGTTGCAATCGCTAGACCGCCACCAACGGCCAAGCCATCAATGATCGCAATGGTTGGCATGGGGAGTTGCTCTAGGGCGTCGATGTGAAGATCAATCAAGGCCTCGTAGTCAATACCGTCTTGCCCATCCTGAAATGATTTAAATTGTTCAATATCGGTACCCGATACAAACGATTGACCGCCAACGCCGCGCAAGATCACTGCTTTAATGGTTTTATCAGTATGAAGTTTTTCACAAATGGCTTTGAGGTCGCTGTACATTGACCATGTCATGGCATTTCTGGCAGCAGGGCGATCAAAAGATACCCAGGCAATGACTCCATCGATCTTTAGATGAACTTTTCCTGATGTATCTGCGGGGTTCATTTTGTTTGCATCGCTCATGAATCACTGCTCCACAGAAAATGCGCCAGCTTGTTCAAAAACTTTGATCTGATCAGCACTAAAGCCAGCTTCCTGCAGGACTTCCTGTGTGTGCTCGCCAAGCAAGGGAGGGTGACGACGAACTTGTTGCGGCGTGCCTTGCATCTTCACTGCAAAACCAATGTTGGGCACCTTGCCTTCCAATGGGTGGTCAATTTCAATCTTCATTTGTCGATGTTGACCATGCTCGCTCGCGAAAGCTCTTGGGTAATCCAAAATAGGACCCGCCGGAATTCCTTTGGCCAGTAATTCATCGATCCAAATATCGGCATCCTTGGCAGCAAAAGACTTTTCTAGTTCTTCGATGATGTATTCACGATTGGCTAAACGATTAGAAATTGTTTTGCAACGATCGTCATTGAATAAATCATCGCGCCCTAAGATCTCGCATAATTTTTGCCAGAGCTTGTTATTGGTTGCGCCCATCACAAAATATTCATTCTTTGCTTTGACGGCTTGGTAGGGCGCGCTCATGCGATTGGCCGTACCCAAGGCAACCGGTGGCTTGCCCGTTCCCCAGTATTCAGCGGTATCCCAAATCGAAAATGCCAAAGCTGAATCAAATAGTGAAGCATCAATGTATTGACCTTGCCCCGTATTTTTTGCGCCAATGTAAGCAGACAAAATGCCGTAAGTGGCAAATAATGCACACCCAATATCGGCCACTGGAACACCTGCCTTGACTGGCCTGCCATCACCATGACCTGTCATGGCCATCACACCTGACATCGCTTGAGCCATCAAGTCAAAGCCCGGACGATCTGCCCATGGACCACTTTGACCAAAGCCAGAGATGCTCGCATAGACTAAGCGAGGGTTGATTTTGCTCAAGACTTCGTAGGAAGCGCCTAATTTTTTCATGACGCCTGGTCGATAGTTTTCTACCAAGATATCGGCATCTTTGACTAATTCAAAAAGAATCTTTTTGCCCGCATCAGACTTTAAATTGATCGTAATACTTCGTTTGTTGCGATTCATGTTTAAAAAGCCCATGCTATCTGGACCTTTCATCTTGAATCCCATCGCACCCCTTGTTTGATCCCCAGAACCTGGAGGTTCTACTTTAATCACATCGGCTCCCATGTCTGCTAATAGCATGCAGGTATAGGGCCCGGCCATCACTTGGCTGATGTCTAGAACCTTCACGCCCACCAAGGGCAGTGGACGTGAAGATGCTCCAGTTTGGGGTGAGGTCATTACTCAGCCTTTACGTTCAGATCTTTAACAAGTTTTGAGTACTTGCTAAGTTCAGCTTTTAAGAACACTGAGAATTCATCTGGTGTTTGAGGGCCGGCTGTTTGCAAACCTTGTGCATCCAAAGTTGTTTTGTTCTTTGGATCATTCATCGCAGCACGAACTGCAGCATCAATTTTTGCAACCATGTCCTTAGGCATGTTTTTTGGACCCATCACTGAGTACCAGTTAGTCACTTCAAAACCTTTGATGCCAACTTCATCAAATGTTGGCACATCTGGAAGAATTGACAAGCGTTTAGGTGTTGAAATCGCCAAAGCCTTTATCTTGCCTGCACGGATATGTGGCAATACTGGTGGCAAAGTATCAAAGTTCATATTGATTTGACCAGCCAACAAGTCAATGATTGCCTGACCACTGCCTTTGTATGGAATGTGATTCATTTGAACATTGGCGATTTTTGAGAACAAAGCGCCAGCCAAATGCTGCGTGCTACCAATGCCAGAAGAACCATAAGTCATTTGGGCTGGATTATTTTTAGCCAAGCTAATGAGTTCAGGAACATTTTTTGCTGGAATTGAAGGGTGCAATACCAAGACGTTAGGTACATAGCCAACGTAGGTGATGGGCGTGAAATCAGTGGCAGCATTGAATGGTATTTTTGGTAAAACAAATGGAGCAATCGCATTTGAATTTGAATGGCCCATGAGCAATGTGTAACCATCTGCTGGAGACTTAGCAACTACGTCCGCGCCAATCGTGCCAGCAGCACCAGATCTGTTTTCAATGATGATATTTTGACCTAGGATTTCACTCATTTTCGGTGCTAAAGCGCGAGCCACAATGTCTGTGCCACCGCCTGGTGCAAAACCAACCACCAAACGAATTGGTTTTGTTGGCCAAGCTGCTTGAGCTAAAACTGGGGATGCCAGTACCGAAGTTGTTAGTGCTGCCACAGCTGTGGCAATAATTTTACGTCTTGTGTTCATGATTTCTCCTCGTTGAACAGTGATAACTACAGTTCTATAAACTTATCTTTACTGCTTACTAAAAACCAAATCAAAAGCTAAAAAACAAAAAACTTAAAATAAAAACAAAAAACAAAAAACAAAAAACAAATAAAAAACTTAAATTTTTAAAATTAATAAAAAGTCAATTAAACAAACAAACAAACAACATAAAAACTATGCTAAATGCATTTCCAAAATACGCGCCACATGCAAGGCTTCTCTGTTGGCACCGTCTTTGATTTGATGACGGCAGCTCGAGCCATCAGCCAAGACGATGGCATCAGGCGCTTGACGAATCGCAGGGAGCAATTGCAGCTCTGCCATTTGTAATGACACTTGATGATGTTCACTCTCATA
>JBEIOY010000184.1:0-2707 GCA_040377355.1 Burkholderiaceae bacterium
AGTTTTAGTTGTACTTCCCATGATTCTTGTTTGATCAGTTCTACTTTTTTTCTTTCAACCGCTAAAAGTGCTGCTTTGAGCTGCTCTTCTGGTGCACGCATGAACTGACCACGTCCCTTGCGTCTAAAATAAATAGGAGCATCCTGCAAAGCCACTGCCAAACTGATCTTTTGAATAGGACTAGACGTTTCACCAAAATACTCTTTGGCTAAATCAGCAAAAAAGAATTCCTCTGTACCGGCGCATTCCCACAAGAAATCCAAATCAATGTCTTCAGCTTGCTTTTTAGCTGATGCCAATAACTCTGCTGGCTTTGAATCCTCAAAACGCAACCAAACATCTTTGGCTTTTAATTTGCCACGTTTACCACCCAAACTTTCAACGGCCAATGCTTCACCCTCGGAGGCTTGCGCCATCAGGGTGGCAATTTTTATGTCACCGCCATCTTCATACAACAAATGCATTAAAGAGATATCCCGCCACTGGCCTCTAAAGCGATGCCGTTGATGTAACTTGATTCATCGCTCGCCAAGAAAGCGTACACATTGGCCAACTCTTCTGGCTTACCTAAGCGGCGCAACCATGAGCGATCTTTCATGCCTTTCAAAACATCTTCAGGCATAGAAGCCAAAATACTTGTTTCTACAAATCCAGGGCAAACAGCATTCACACGGATACCTTTAGGGCCCAACTCTCTGGCCCAGGTGGTTGTGAAGCCAATCACACCATACTTGGTGGCTGCGTAATTTGTCTGACCAAAGTTGCCATACAAACCGACCACGCTAGATGCACTCACAATTGAACCCTTCCCTGCTTTGAGCATGTGAGGCACAACTGCTTGCGTACAATTAAAGACGCCCTTCAAGTTGACATCAATCACAGCATCAAACTGTTCTTCGGTCATGTTGACCAAGCGAGCATCCTTGGTGATGCCAGCATTGTTGATCAAAACATCAATTCGACCATGACGCTCCATCACGGCTGCGACAACCTCATCAATATTTTTTCGATTCGTGACATTCATCACAAAACCATCGGCCTGACCACCCGTTGATTTAAGCTGATCAACCGCCGCTTTTACTTGCGCATCGTTCATGTCGCAAATAATAGAAATGCCACCTTCATCACAAAACTTTTGCGCTGTAGCAAAACCAATGCCATTTGCACTACCAGTGATGATGCAAACTTTATTCTCTAACCGCTTGGCCATATTTTTAGTCATTTTTTTACCTTCTTAAATTCAGTCATCAAAGAATGAATCTCTCCCCAAGAAAAATTTTCTTATTTCAACAACTCTAATAGTTTGCGATGAACACCCCCAAAACCACCATTGCTCATCACCAAAATATGATCCCCAGGTTTTGCTGCTTGCTTAACCGCTGTCATGAGAAGATTTAAATCATCAAACGCCTGGGCTTTTGCTCCCAATGGGACCAAAGACTCCTTCAAATCCCAACCCAATGCATCTTTACCAGTGGCTGAGCCGTAACCAAAAACCAAATCAGCATCTTGCAAACTATCTGGTAATTGGCTTTTCATCACGCCCAACTTCATCGTGTTTGAACGCGGCTCTAGTACGGCCAAAATACGTGTATTGGCATCACGCCCTACCCGGCGTCTTAAGCCATCCACCGTGGTGGTGATCGCTGTTGGATGATGAGCAAAATCATCATAAATGGTGATGCCGTTGACTCGCCCAATCACCTCCATGCGACGCTTCACATTCTTAAAGGTGGCTAAAGCTTTAGCAGCATCTTGTACAGAAATGCCCACATGATGCGCGGCAGCAATGGCTGCCAAAGCATTCAATTGGTTGTGTCGGCCAGCGACAGACGCATCTTCATCCCAAAAAACCTCTGCCACTTCTTGGCCCTGATAAATGACTTTGAAGCCATCTTTTGCTGTATCAATCAAAGACCAATCTTGAGCCTTGATTGATTGCTCAGGTAAAGCAAATCTCTCAAGACTTGACCAACATCCGCGTTGTACCACTCGCTCTAAACTTTGTTCCGCGCCATTCACAATCAAACGACCCATGGCTGGAACAGTTCTAACCAAGTGGTGAAATTGTGTTTCGATGGCCGTGATATCAGTAAAGATATCCGCATGATCAAACTCTAAATTATTCAAAATGGCTGTTCGTGGTCTGTAATGAACAAATTTGCTGCGCTTATCAAAAAACGCCGTATCGTATTCATCTGCCTCGATCACAAAATAATGAGGGGTATCCGCTTCATTATCTGTCTTACTGGTTTTTCTACCTAAGCGCGCAGAGACATCAAAGTTATTTGGTACACCGCCAATCAAATATCCAGGCTCCAAGCCATTGGCTTGCAAAATCCAGGTGAGCATTGCCGTGGTGGTGGTTTTGCCATGAGTACCAGCTACAGCCAAAACATGTTTACCCTGTAACACCTGCTCGCCCAGCCATTGAGGTCCAGATTGGTATGGAAGGCCTTGATCCAAAATGGCTTCCATCAATGGATTGCCACGAGAAACCACATTACCAATGATGAATAAGTCAGGCTTTAACGAAATTTGATCTGGAGAAAACCCTTCGATCAGTTCAATGCCCTGAGCCTCGAGTTGAGTGCTCATTGGCGGGTAAACATTGGCGTCACAACCAGTCACTCGATGACCTGCCTGACGTGCGATGGCGGCAATACCGCCCATAAAAGTACCGCAAATACCTAGGATATGAAGATGC
>JBEIOY010000085.1:0-6230 GCA_040377355.1 Burkholderiaceae bacterium
CCGCCAAGATCATTTAAAACACCTAGAAGGTCTTCTCTTTGGGTTTTGATGGTGTTCACGCGCAAATCTAAAGAAGCTGCCTTGAGCATCGCCTCAGCCAGTAGCAAGCATTCATCTTTAGGAACAGATGACCCCAGGGCACTCCAGATCCACTCAGGCAAATTGACTCGAGTTAAAGGGGCTAAGGTATTTCTTTCGATGGTTCCAAAGCGTTGCAACCAATCGATTTCATTAGGGTGCACCACAAATGCCAAATCAGCCAAGGCGCTTTCAGCACGATTACCTGAACCTAAACCGCTTTCAATCATGGTGATCAACAAAGATAAGAGTGCCAAACGTCTGGCCAAGGGGCCTGCCCCGCTCTCAGCAAATTGTGAGATTTCAGTTTTTCGACGCAAGAATGCAAATGAAGCTTCAGCGATTAATGCTCGATCTCTATTGCCTAAGCGCGGATTGGCGCGAAAGTATCTACTCACCACCATATCAGCTGGATGAGCAAACTTCATCAATTCAGTGATGACGATTCCGAGGTTCTCAACGTGTTGCGGGAGTGCTTTTGCCCTTGCTGCAATGGCTTTTTGATCAGTGGTCATTAATTATTTATCCGTAGAGGTGAGCATTTGAAGCTCAGGAGGGCTCACTAAAACCCGATTGTCGCTAATAGTTAAGCGATTATCAATGAACCAGCGCACGGCGCGTGGATAAATAACATGTTCCTGCTTTAAAACTCTTTTGGCTAACAGGTCTGGGGTGTCGTCCGCAAATACAGGAACACTTGCCTGAATCACCACAGGTCCGTGGTCTAGGGCTTCTGTCACAAAATGAACCGTGGCACCATGCTCCCTCACACCGGCTTTCAAAGCTTGCTCATGAGTCTGCAAACCTGGGAATAAAGGCAGCAAAGAAGGGTGAATGTTTAACAAGCGACCCTCATAATGCTTCACAAAGCCCCCAGTCAAGATGCGCATAAATCCAGCTAAAACCAGTAAATCAGGGGAATATGAATCAATTAACTTGATTAATTCAGCATCAAAACTGGCTCGATCCTTGAATATGGAGTGATCCAAAACTGCTGTCTGGATTCCCTGAGACTTAGCAAAATCAAGGCCTCCAGCATTGGGACGGTTAGAAATAACCGCTGCAATTTTAGCTGGCCAAGCCTCTTTTTGGGCAGCATGAACAATGGCTTCCATATTGGAGCCACGGCCAGAAATAAGAATAACAATTGAAGTCATGCCCGCCAATATAATTCATACCTTAACGTGAAGGTAATTAGAGGCATCCCTCCCGCAACTAATTGGACCCCCTGCGCCCTGACCATTGGTAATTTTGATGGTGTGCATCGGGGGCATCAGGCATTGCTAAAAAAATTAGTAACAAAGGCAAAAGCCCTTCGAGTGCAATCATGCGTGATGACGTTTGAACCCCACCCAATTGAATACTTTGCACCTGAAAAAGCACCTGCAAGAATTTTAGGCCTGAGAGACAAATTAGAGGCTCTGGCAGAAATCGGCATTGATCACGTGTTGGTGATTCACTTCAATCAAGCATTTGCTAATTTGAGTCCCGAAGCTTTTGTTAAAGATATATTGGTGGATGGTTTACAGGTGAAGTCCATTTTGATTGGTGATGATTTTCATTACGGCGCAAAGCGCGCTGGTAATTTTTCTGATTTACAAGTCGCGGGTCAACAATTTGGCTTCTCGGTTGAGCGCATGGAAACTTTGGTTGAAGATCAAGAAAGAATTTCCAGTTCAGCCATCAGGCTGGCGCTTCAGAATGGGCAGATGGATCGAGCCCAACAATTACTCGGTCGCCCCTACATGTTGAGTGGTCACGTATTGCATGGTCAAAAGCTTGGTAGAACACTGGGCTTTCCAACCTTGAATCTGGCTGTGGCCAACAGGCTTCATAAAAGAAAGCCAGCAGCCCAAGGTATTTTTATCGCACAAGTTCACGGCTTAAGCGACAATCCATTACCTGCTGTTGCAAGCCTTGGGCAAAGACCCACGGTGGATGATTCAGGAAGATATTTACTGGAAGTTCACATCTTTAATTTCCATCAAGATGTTTACGGAAAATTACTGCGCGTTGAGCTTCTTAAGAAAATAAGAAACGAAGAAAAATATAACGATTTAGAAACACTTAAAACCGCTATCAATAACGATGCAATAGCAGCAAAAAATTACTTTGAAATAAATGACCATGTCTGATAAAAAAAATTCTTACCCCGTTAACTTACTCGACACGACATTTCCGATGCGTGGCGATTTACCTAAACGCGAACCGATTTGGGTAAAAGAATGGCAAGAGAAAAAAATCTATCAAAAAATACGTGAAGCCAAAGCAGGTAAGAAGACATTTATTTTGCATGATGGTCCTCCCTATGCAAACGGGGATATTCACATCGGACATGCCGTTAATAAAATTCTGAAAGATATGATTGTCAAAGCCAAAGGCTTTGCTGGTTATGACGCCATATATGTTCCCGGCTGGGACTGCCACGGTATGCCCATTGAAATTCAAATTGAAAAGCAATTTGGTAAACATTTACCAACCGCAGAGGTTCAAGAGAAAGCCAGGGCCTATGCAAAAGTTCAAATCGCAAAACAAAAACAAGACTTTGAGCGTTTAGGCGTTCTTGGTGATTGGCAAAACCCGTACCTCACCATGGATTTCAAGAATGAAGCCGACGAAATTCTTGCCCTTGGAAAAATTCTTGAGAATGGCTATGTTTACCGCGGTTTAAAGCCCGTGAACTGGTGCTTTGATTGCGGTTCTGCTTTAGCTGAAGCTGAGGTTGAGTATCAAGACAAAGAAGATCTTGCAGTAGATGTCGGGTTTGCGTTCCCGAGCGATCAATTGGGAGCAATCGCCAAAGCATTCTCATTAGACCAACTGCCAAAATCAGAGGGTATGGCGGTGATCTGGACCACCACACCTTGGACGATTCCATCCAATCAAGCGCTGAACGTTCATCCTGAAATTGAATATGCTTTGGTTGATACGGTAAGAGGTTTATTGATCTTGGCCAAAGATCGTACCGAAGCTTGTTTAAAAGAATATGAGCTTGAAGGGCAAGTGATCGCCACTTGTAAAGGTCAAGCACTCGCAGGACTAGAGTTTCATCATCCATTGAGCAAAGCACACAAAGGCTTTGATCGTCGCTCACCGATTTACTTGGCTGAATACGTGACGATTGATAGCGGCACTGGCATGGTTCACTGTGCACCAGCTTATGGTGAAGAAGACTTTAAATCTTGCAAAACACATGGCTTGAAAGATCAAGATATCTTGAGCCCAGTAATGGGTGATGGTATTTATGCATCTTGGCTACCATTATTTGCAGGGCTCACCATTTGGAAAGCTAACCCACAAATTGTTGAAGCACTTCAACAAGCAGGCTCACTTCTAAAGTCAGCAAAACTCAAACATTCCTACATGCACTGCTGGAGACATAAAACACCCGTTGTGTATCGAGCAACCGCGCAATGGTTTGCCAGCATGGATAAAAAAGTTGCTTCAGGTAAGAGTCTGAGAGAAACGGCCCTTGAGGGCATTGAAACAACTGAGTTTTACCCAGCATGGGGCAAACAACGCTTGCGCAATATGATTGCTAATCGTCCAGATTGGACGCTGTCAAGACAGCGTCAATGGGGCGTGCCAATGGCTTTCTTGATCCACAAGGAAAGCGGTGAGCTGCATCCTCGCACACCTGAGTTGCTAGAAATCATTGCCAAACGAGTAGAAAAAGAAGGTATCGAAGCATGGCAATCGATTGATCTCAAAGAACTCATCGGCGATGAGGCTGCTATCTATGAAAAGAACAAAGACACCTTAGACGTCTGGTTCGATTCAGGCACCACTCATTGGCATGTGATTCGTGGCTCTCATGAAGCCACTTTAGGGGACGCCTCTAGAAATAGTCCCAATGAGCGCTGGGCTGATTTGTATCTTGAGGGATCAGATCAACACCGTGGCTGGTTCCACTCATCTCTTCTCACTGGCGCCATGCTTGATGGCAAGCCGCCATACAAAGCACTATTGACTCATGGTTTCACAGTCGATGGTCAAGGTAGAAAAATGAGCAAGTCTGTTGGTAACGTGATTGCTCCACAAGAAGTTGCTGACAAAATGGGTGCAGAGATCATTCGCTTATGGGCCGCCTCTACAGATTACTCAGGTGAAATGACCATTTCCGATGAAATCCTAAAGCGTGTGGTTGAAAGTTATCGCCGGATTCGTAACACCTTGAGATTTTTATTGGCCAATCTTTCTGATTTCGATATTGACCAACACCGCATTGAAGCGAGTGACTGGTTAGAGCTTGATCGCTACGCACTAGCGGTGACTGAAGAAATGCAAAAAGAATTGACGGCTCACTACGATCGCTATGAATTTCATCCAGCTGTATCTAGATTGATGACTTTCTGCTCAGAAGATATGGGTGGCTTTTACCTAGACATCATCAAAGATCGTTTGTATACCTTGGCTGCGGACGCTCCAGCGCGTCGCTCTGCTCAAAATGCACTGTTCCACATCACGCAATCATTCTTGCGTTTAAGCGCGCCATTTTTATCATTTACCGCTGAAGAAGTTTGGGGAATTTTTGCTCACAAAACCAAGAGTAAAGACACGATTTTCACTGAAGAGTTTTACCAGCTACCGAAGATCAATGACGCTGGTGCGCTAATTGCAAAGTGGGATCGTATTCGTGCGATGCGCTCAGATATCACTAAAGCGATTGAATTTGAACGCGAAGCTGGGAATGTTGGTTCTTCTTTACAGGCCGAGCTTCAAATTGAAGCGCCCGCAACTGATGCGGCGCTTTTGAAATCACTTGGCGAGGACTTAAAGTTCATCACCATCACTTCAAGCGTGAACGTGACTGAAAATTCTTCTCTTGAAGAAATTAAAGTCACAGTCAAGTCATCAACTCATCAAAAATGTGGTCGATGCTGGCATTACAGGGATGATGTTGGACACAACCCTGAGCACCCTACTTTATGTGGCCGCTGCACCACTAACTTGTTTGGTGATGGCGAAAAACGTCACATAGCCTAAAAGTATCCAAGGAGAATTATTTGGCACGCTCAAGCAAATCATCTGGCAACCAACAAAGCTTCTTTCTTTGGATGGGAGCGTCTGCGCTCATTTTGATCCTTGATCAATTGACCAAGGTGATTGCTAAAAGTAGTCTTCTTGAAGGCATCTCTCAACCGGTGACCAGTTTCTTGAATTGGACCTTGGTTTACAACCCAGGCGCGGCTTTTTCATTTTTGGCGCAAGCAGGTGGTTGGCAACGTTGGTTTTTCACAGGCATCGGTTTGATCGCTGCAGTTGTGATGATTTGGTTGATCAGAAAAAATACCAGTCAAACTCTTTTTTGCTTGGCCATGAGCTTGATCTTAAGTGGCGCGATTGGCAACGTGATTGACCGCATCTTGTATGGCGCTGTTGTTGATTTTGTTGACCTTCATTATGCCGGCTGGCACTGGCCTGCATTCAATATTGCCGATAGCGCAATCACCATTGGCGTGATTCTGTTACTCTTAGATGAAATCAAACGCGTCAATAAATAACCCAAGGTAAATAGCTCATGAATGCACTTCAAGGCAAACATATCCTTCTGACTATGTCAGGTGGTATTGCTGCATTTAAAGTGGCTGAATTAGCACGCTCTCTCCTTCAAGAAGGTGCCACCGTGCAAGTGATGATGAGTGAGGCTGCAACTAAATTCATGACACCCGTGACCATGCAAGCACTCACGGGCAATCCGGTGTTCACAGATCAATGGGACGCGCGCATCTCTAACAACATGGCTCACATCGAGCTTTCTAGAAAAGCGGATGTCATTGTAGCTGTACCCGCAAGCGCAGACTTGCTAGCAAAAATTTCACATGGCTTAGCAAACGATCTTGTCAGTGCTACTTGTTTGGCCAAAGAATGTCCCTTGATTGTGGTTCCTGCAATGAATAAGCAGATGTGGGAAAACGCGGCTAC
The DNA here is from genome assembly GCA_040377355.1 of Burkholderiaceae bacterium. Lineage (GTDB taxonomy): Bacteria > Pseudomonadota > Gammaproteobacteria > Burkholderiales > Burkholderiaceae > Polynucleobacter. The sequence goes on from JBEIOY010000085.1 coordinate 6,004, forward strand.
CCAAAGAAACATGCAACAACTGCAAGCAGATGGCGTCACCGTGCTTGGTCCTACCAGTGGCACACAAGCCTGTGGCGAAAATGGCATGGGCCGCATGTTGGAAGCTGCAGAAATCCTTGAGGGAATCATCGCTTTTTTCCAAAAAAAAGTATTAGCAGGTAAAAAAGTATTGATCACTGCTGGTCCAACATATGAGGCCATTGATCCCGTTAGAGGTATCACCAATA
>JBEIOY010000032.1:0-11557 GCA_040377355.1 Burkholderiaceae bacterium
AACCACTTCTTTTGCTTTCATACCTCTGAGCCAAGTTAATTGGCGCTTAGCCAATTGTCTTGTCGCAGCAATCGCTTGATCTTGAAATTCTTGAAAAGTGATATTGCCATCCAAATGATCCCAAGCTTGACGGTATCCCACGGCTCTCATGGATGGCAGGTCAGGATGTAGGCGGGGATTTTGACGAAGTGCTTTCATCTCGTCTAAAAAACCTTCAGCCATCATGACTTCAAAGCGCTTTGCAATTCGATCATGCAGTACTGAGCGATCGCTTGGCTCAATTGAAATCAAACGAAGATTGATGGGGACATCGTTATCAGCTTTGTCATCCGCTTCGCCCCTACCGCTTTCTTTAGGCTGCTCTTGCAACCACTCAGACATGGGTTTGCCGCTTAGTAAATAAACTTCTAGCGCTCGCTGAACACGTTGAGCATCATTTTTTTCTAGTCGCGCAGCAGTTTCTGGGTCAACCTGCCTTAATTCATCATGAATGGCTGGCCAACCAAGCTTGGCGGCGCGCGATTCGATTTCTGCGCGAACTTCAGGAGAAGCTGCCGGCATATTCGATAAGCCATGCGCGAGCGCACGCCAGTACAACATCGTGCCACCAACAATCAATGGAATGTTATTTCTTTCTCGTATCTCTTTGAGCCACCGCTTCGTATCATGCACAAATTTTGCTGCTGAATATGGATCTTCTGGCTCAGCGATATCGATGCCATGGTGACGCACTTCTTGCATTTCGGATTTACTGGGCTTGGCAGTGCCAATGTCCATGCCCCGATAAACGAGGGCTGAATCCATGCTGATGATTTCTATTGTTTTACCAAGCTGTTTTGCTGACCGAGTGATGGCCATGGCCAGTGAGCTTTTACCGCTGGCAGTTGGGCCGACGATGGCGATAACCGGTTGTTCAGATGTCATGTTGAATGGCCGCGCGGCTATGGCTTTTTTAATGAAGCAATCAGCTTCACTTAATGGTGACGGTGCTGTTCTTCAAGCTCGATGATCTGCGCTCGGATTTCTTCTAAGTCACTTGCATCCTCTGTGCCATCTAAATACGTTTGCATGTCTTCAATAGCAGGTCTGATGTAATCAAGTTGTGCCAACGCAATGCCTCGGTCTCTGATTTCTTCTAATGCGTCTGGCAGCAAAATGACCAAGCGTTGTTGAACACCCAAAAGTCTTTCCCATCTTTCTTGCTGTGTGTAGATGGCTTTTAGATTGCGTAAAAAGCGAGACAATATTTCTCGAGAGCTCGATGATCTTAAGAATGCACTCAAAGGCAGCTGATACTCGCCACGATAGCCTTGTGCATCCAAATATGGATCGAGCATTTGTTGAAGTTCTTCTTTAGACAGGGATGTTCCTGTCAGAGGATCAAGTATCACTTCGCCTTGGGGTAGAGATAGTCGAACCATAAAATGATTTGGGAAAGAAACGCCTTTGATGTTCAGACCAATTTGCTGCCCAAGCTCCATGAAGATCAAGGCCAAAGAAATTGGAATGCCCCGCCTTGTTTCTAGAACACTGTGCAAGTAAGAGTTATTTGGATCGTAATAGTCGTTGCGGTTGGGCCCAAACCCTAACTCTTTATAAAAGAAGTTTTTTAAGATTTGTAACTTTTGAATCCCAGCCATTTCATGGGTAACGCGTTGCTTGAGTTTGTCACCCAATAAATCTACTTCATCAAACACATGCTGAACCACCAAATCTGGATAAGCGTGTTGAGCAATCGCAATTGCTGATTCTGTCAAAGGGAAATGATCATCCTCTGAGACCAATGAAGCAAAGTAATCAAGTTGTTGTGTTGGCATAGTTCTAAAAAATCTGTTTTATGTTGCTTTGTATAAAAAATCTTTAACCCTGAAACCTGTTAACCATAGGGTGCCTAAGTAAACACCACCAGCCAGTGCCAACCATAAACCCAACCAAGTAATTCTGATGAAGGGCGTATTTTTTAATTCTAACCAATCATGTTGATGGGCGCCGTAGTAAAAAATAACACCAATCGCCACCAAGGCAATACTCAACTTGAATAAAAACTTTAGCCATCCTGCATTTTTCGCTAGCAAGCCTTGCTTATGAAGGCCGCGCCATAACAAATAGGCGTTAAGGCAAGCACCTAAACCAATCGAAAGCGCTAGACCTGCATGATTTAACCAAGGGACTAAAACAATATTGGCCAATTGAGTTAAAACCAACACAGTGATGGCAATTTTTACGGGTGTTTTGATGTCTTGTCTTGAGTAGTAGGCTGGAGCCAAGATTTTTATCAAGATCAAACCAATTAAACCCACGCCATAGGCAGCCAAGGCCTGCTGAGTCATGGCCACGTCGACGGCTGTGAACTGACCATAGTGATACAACACTGCAGCCAGTGGCTGACCAAATATAAATAACGCCAAAGCTGCCGGTGCTGCCAAGACAAACGTTAACTTTAAGCCCCAGTCAACTAACTGAGCCATTTGTGTTTTATCCTCCAGCGCATTTGCTTTCGAGAGGCTTGGCAATAGCACTGTGGCAATTGCAACACCCAGTAAGGCCGTCGGAAATTCCATCAAGCGATCTGCATATGAAAGCCAAGACACACTTCCGACAGCAAGATGTGAAGCAATATTCGTATTGATGATGAGTGATAGTTGAGCCACTGAGACTCCAAACAGTGCTGGCAGCATCAAACGCAATACTTTTTTTGCTCCTGGGTGATTCCAAGCCTGATTGATTTTGCTAAATCCCAACCCAATTCTGGGGAGCATGCCAATTTTTTTAAGTGCAGGTATCTGAATAGCTAATTGAGTGATACCACCAACAATCACGCCAATGCCTAAAGCGTAAATGGGCGTTTCAAAGTAAGGGGAAAGCAACCATGAGGAAAAGATCATCGATAAATTAAGCAGAACTGGTGTGAACGCCGGAACTGCAAATTTCTTATAGGTATTCAAGATGCCCGCTGACAACGACACCATCGAAATGAGACCAATATAGGGGAACATGATCCGAGTCAGCGTCAAACTGGCTTCATGGGCTCCTGTTTCACGAATGCCTGAAGCCACCAAGAAAATGATCCAGGGGGCTCCAATGACTCCCAAAATCACAGTTGCGAGCAATGCCCAAAATAACAGGGTGGCAATTGCGCTGACCATCAAGGTGGTACCTTCCTTGCCCTCTTTGGTGTTGGTTTCGCTTAAAACAGGCACAAATGCCTGAGAAAACGCTCCCTCAGCAAATAAACGTCTCAATAAATTGGGGATTCTGAAGGCCACATTGAAGGCGTCAGTCCACTCTGAGGCCCCGTAGGTTCTAGCTATGAGGGTTTCTCGGAGCAACCCCGTGATGCGGGAAAGCATGGTAAAGCTGCTGATTTTTGCGGCGGCAGATAATAAGTTCACAGGCATAGTTTTACAGATTTCTGGCGGGGGTGGTAGCCTTACTCAGGATAAGTTATAATCTTTTTCTTTTGGCAATACCCCTAAAGGTTATAAATATGGCAAATACCGCCCAAGCTCGTAAACGTGCCCGCCAGGCAGTTTCTCTAAATGAACACAACACCAGCTTGCGTTCACGTCTTCGCACAGCTATCAAGTCTGTACGTAAAGCCGTAGATGCTGGTGATAAAGCTGCTGCAGCCAAGGTTTTCCAAGCTGCACAGGCAACCATCGACAAGATTGCAGACAAAAAAGTAGTGCATAAAAACACTGCTGCGCGAACAAAATCACGCTTATCTGCTGCTGTTAAGGGCATGGCTGCTTAATTCAGGTCAGTTTTAAAAAAGCCCGTTCCCTTATCCGGAGCGGGTTTTTTGTTTCTAGTTATTTGATTTTATTGGGATTTCGCAGGCCTCAACAATCGGAAGATTGTTATCTTTGGCAAAGTTTTTGACGAAATCCATGGCTTTTGGCTCAATATCCGATAAGCGCTCATCGACAACCACGCACTTTGTACCCGCAACGATGGTGGGTTTAACAAAAGGTGAGTAGGTGAAGCGAGGGTCACCAGTATCATTTTCTGGTCGAAATTGAGCCATGACACCGCAAAGTCTTTCAGCCCAGTCGCTGGGACGAAATGGCTTACCGTCTTCAGTGAGACCTTGGATGAAGAATTGTTTGGTCGTCACGATGTGTATGCGGTATAAATGAATTATTAGTTGGGGAAAACCCGACCATTTTAGCAGTCTAGAACTAGTGTGAATCAATTATTTAGTTAATCAGGCATTTGAAATTTATGGCGTCAAATCTTGCTGTTAGACATTATTTACAGTTCACTGACTTCAGTGCGGATGAGTACGCCTATCTTTTAGAAAGATCTGCTTTTTTAAAAGCTAAATTTAAAAGATACGAAACCTGGCACCCACTTCATGACCGAACCTTGGCCATGATTTTTGAAAAAAACTCCACGCGCACCAGACTATCTTTTGAGGCGGGCATTCATCAATTGGGTGGTCATGCTGTATTTTTAAATACCAAAGATACCCAATTGGGTCGTGGTGAGCCTGTTGAGGATGCAGCTCAAGTGATTTCACGCATGACTGACATCATCATGATCAGAACATTTGGCCAAGACATCATTGAGCGTTTTGCTGCACATTCACGTGTGCCAGTGATCAATGGTTTGACCAATGAATATCACCCCTGCCAAGTATTGGCCGATATCTTCACTTATGCAGAGCAACGTGACAGCATTAAAGGTAAGACAGTTGCATGGGTGGGTGACGCTAACAACATGGCTTACACCTGGATTCAGGCCGCTGAAGTTTTAGATTTCAAAGTGAACTTCTCCGCACCTTCTACCTATCAACTTGATCAAAAGATGTTGAGCTCAAACGCCAAGAAACATTTAACGATTTTTGAGCATCCTGCTGACGCGTGTCGCGGCGCTGATTTGGTGACCACTGATGTTTGGACCAGCATGGGTTTCGAAGACGAGAACCAAATTCGCTTAAAAGCTTTCAAGGGCTGGATGGTCAACGATGAGTTGATGGCTGCCGCCAACTCAGATGCATTGTTCATGCATTGTTTACCTGCCCACAGAGGTGAAGAGGTTTCTGCTTCAGTGATTGATGGGCCTCAAAGTGTTGTTTGGGATGAAGCTGAAAATCGTTTGCATGTGCAAAAAGCTTTGATGGAGTTTTTGCTTTGTGGCAAGTTGTAATTTTTACTTAAACTTTAATTAATTAGATAGATATGTCAGATATTAAAAAAGTTGTTCTAGCTTATTCTGGTGGCTTAGATACCAGTGTTATTTTAAAATGGTTGCAAGATACCTATCAATGTGAAATTGTGACCTTCACGGCCGATTTGGGTCAAGGCGAAGAGCTTGAGCCAGCAAGATCAAAGGCCCTTAAATTCGGCATCAAACCTGAAAATATTTTTATTGATGATTTGCGCGAAGAATTTGTCAGAGATTTTGTTTTTCCAATGTTTCGCGCTAACACCATTTATGAGGGCGAATATTTATTGGGCACATCCATTGCCCGCCCATTGATTGCCAAGCGTCAAATTGAGATTGCACGTCAAACGGGAGCTGATTCTGTATCACATGGCGCGACCGGCAGGGCAATGATCAGGTTCGTTTTGAACTTGGCTACTATTCACTTGAGCCATCGATCAAAGTCATCGCTCCTTGGCGCGAGTGGGATTTGTTGTCACGTGAAAAATTATTAGCCTATGCCGAGCAACATGGCATTCCAGTTGAAATGAAACACAAGCAAGGTGGTGCGCCGTACTCAATGGACGCAAACTTATTGCACATCAGCTACGAGGGCCGCCATCTTGAAGATCCAAAGGCTGAGGCTGAAGAATCTATGTGGCGTTGGACAGTGTCACCAGAGCAGGCTCCTGATGCGCCTGAGTACCTCGATATTGAATTTGAACGTGGTGATGCAGTGGCCATCAATGGTAAGCGTTACAAGGCCCATGAAATGCTAGCTGAGCTAAATAAAATTGGCGGCAAACATGGCATTGGGCGTTTGGACCTTGTTGAAAACCGCTATGTCGGTATGAAGAGCCGTGGTTGCTATGAAACTCCTGGCGGCACGATTCTGTTGAAGGCTCACAGAGGTATCGAGAGCATCACTTTGGATCGTGAAGTGGCTCATTTGAAGGATGATTTGATGCCGCGTTATGCCACCATGATTTACAACGGATATTGGTGGGCGCCAGAGCGTGTGGCTATTCAGACATTGATTGATCACACCCAGCAAAGCGTGAGTGGCTTTGTGCGTGTGAAGTTGTACAAAGGTTCTGTCACAGTGGTTGCACGTGATTCTAAAAACACTTTATTTGATCAAACGATTGCAACGTTTGACGATGATGGTGGCGCCTACAACCAAGCCGACGCTGGCGGATTCATTAAATTAAATGCTTTACGTATGCGCATCGCTGCCAATGCACGCCGCAAACGTGGTTCTTAATAGCTAACAAGATTAAAGGGTAAGACATGCAATTCGATCAAGTAACAGTTAATAAAAAAGCCAACGTATTCTTTGACGGTAAATGCGTTTCTCACACAGTCACTTTGCCAAGTGGCGAGCGCAAGTCTGTTGGCGTGATTTTGCCAAGCACATTGCGCTTTGATTTAACAACCAAAGAAGTGATGGAAGTAGTTGATGGTACTGCTCACGTGAGCATCAACGGTGCCGCAGAGCAAGCCTTTGCTGCTGGTCAATCTTGGACGGTTGAGGCGGGTGGTTACTTTGTGATTCGTGCTGAACAGCCGGTTCATTACGTTTGCCACTTCGGTTAATCGTCGATTGAGTGATTAATTCTTGGGCAGGCCAGTGATGGTGTGCCCAGGAAGAACCCCTTTCTTGCTGAACCAGCCTTGGTTCATTTCTAAAGCAAAGCGAACGGGCTTTATTGGGCAATGATTATCTTCAGTCATTGCTTTCATCTCTAAAATATTCACAATCTTTCCGTCATCCGCAATAAAGGCGATGGCCAAAGGAATTTTTGTGTTTCTCATCCAAAAGCAATGAGTGGCACTTTGCTCAAATATAAAAAGCATACCGTCGTCAGTAGGCATAAAAGTGCGGTGCATGAGGCCCAATTGGCGAGCTTTTTCTGTTTTTGCTACTTCCGCTTGTATTTTGTAAAGACCGGCATGTAGTTCAATCGTAGGCCCTTGCTGGGCATTGGCCGTGGAGCCAAGAATAAAGAGCGCAAAGATGGTGGCGATGATTTTTTGCAGCATTACGAAGAAAATCCTGAAAAATTTATTTATTACATTCATCATACTTTAATGAGATTTAGTCTATTAAAACCTCAATAAATGACTGGTTTTAATGTAAATTTTTTTTCACAAAAAATACCAAAAATAGGGCTTTCACCCAATTTGAAACTTATGTTTAGAATAGGGCATATGAGTCGAAAACCTAAAACAGCCAACCCGATAGATTTCCCTGCTTTTCAGGAGGATCACACCACGGTGATGGATCGCCAATCTGAGCGTGTTCAGCCACCTAAGATGTTCCGTGTTGTCTTATTGAATGATGACTTCACTCCCATGGAGTTTGTGGTGATGGTGATTCAAGAATATTTTCATCATGATCAAGAGCGTGCTACCCGCATCATGTTGCAAGTTCACCTTGAAGGAAAAGGGGTTTGTGGTGTATATACTAAAGATGTCGCTTTAACCAAAGTTCAACAAGTTGTAGATAGAGCCCGAGAGTCTGGGCACCCATTGCAGTGCACTATGGAGGAAGCATGATTGCTCAAGAGTTAGAAGTTACCTTACATATGGCATTTGTGGACGCTAGAGCGTCAAGACATGAATTCATAACAGTTGAGCATTTACTGTGTGGCCTGCTCGATAACGCCACCGCAGCAGATGTTTTAAAAGCTTGCGCAGTCAATATTGATGATTTGAAAAGTAATTTGAAAAATTTCATCAATGACAACACACCAATTGTGCCCGGATCAGATGATGTGGATACCCAACCAACTCTAGGTTTCCAAAGAGTGATTCAACGCGCCATCATGCACGTGCAATCAACTTCCAATGGAAAAAAAGAAGTCACGGGCGCGAACGTCTTGGTCGCTATTTTTGGTGAAAAAGATTCACACGCTGTTTACTACCTTCAGCAACAAGGCGTGACGAGACTTGATATTGTTAACTACATCAGTCACGGCATCAGAAAAGACCAAGTGGATGCTCCTAAACCAAGCGAGCCTAGTGCTGAGGGCGAAGAGTCTGGTGCTGCCGGTAAAGACAGCCCACTTGAGCAGTACACACAAAATCTCAACGTATTGGCCAAACAAGGACGCATTGATCCATTGATCGGTCGTGAAGGTGAGGTTGAGAGGGTGATTCAGGTTTTATGTCGCCGCAGAAAAAACAATCCTCTGCTAGTTGGTGAAGCGGGTGTGGGTAAAACCGCCATTGCTGAGGGTTTGGCTTGGAGAATCACTCAGAACGATGTGCCAGAAGTGTTAGCTAAGGCCACTGTTTATTCGCTAGACATGGGCTCCTTATTAGCGGGCACCAAGTACCGTGGTGACTTTGAGCAACGTTTAAAAGGTGTTTTAAAGAACCTTAAAGACAATCCAGATGCCATTTTGTTCATTGATGAAATTCACACGCTGATTGGCGCTGGTGCTGCATCAGGCGGAACATTGGATGCAAGCAATTTATTAAAGCCAGCTTTATCTAGTGGGCAAATGAAATGTATTGGCGCAACCACCTTTAACGAATACCGCGGTATTTTTGAAAAAGATGCGGCATTGTCTAGACGCTTCCAAAAGGTCGACGTTTTAGAGCCATCTGTTGATCAAACGGTGCAAATTTTGCGCGGTCTCAAAACAAAATTTGAAGAGCATCACGGTGTTAAGTACGCTCAAGCAGCCTTGACAGCTGCTGCAGAGTTGTCTGCGCGTTATATCAATGACAGACATCTACCTGATAAGGCGATTGATGTGATTGATGAGGCTGGAGCCGCACAACGCATCTTGCCAAAATCAAAGCAAAAGAAAACGATCGGTCGCCAAGAAGTTGAAGACATCGTGGCGAAGATTGCACGCATCCCGCCGCAATCAGTGTCTGTGGATGACCGCAGTAAGTTGCAAACCCTGGATCGTGACTTGAAGAGTGTTGTATTTGGTCAAGAGCCTGCTATTGAAGCATTGGCATCAGCCATCAAAATGTCGAGAGCTGGCTTGGGTAAAGATGACAAACCAATCGGTTCTTTCTTGTTCTCTGGCCCAACAGGTGTTGGTAAGACTGAGGTGGCCAAGCAATTGGCCTTCATCATGGGCATTGAACTGGTTCGTTTTGATATGTCTGAGTACATGGAGCGCCATGCGGTGAGCCGTATGATTGGAGCCCCTCCGGGGTATGTTGGCTTTGATCAGGGTGGTTTATTGACCGAAGCAGTCAATAAGAAGCCTCATTGCGTCTTATTGCTTGATGAGATTGAAAAAGCTCACCCAGATATTTTCAACATTTTGTTGCAAGTCATGGACCACGGCACATTGACTGATAACAATGGTCGCAAAGCTGACTTTAGAAATGTCATCATCATCATGACAACCAATGCTGGTGCTGAAGCCATGCAAAAGTCCACCATTGGATTTACAACCGTGCGTCAAGCAGGTGATGAAATGGGGGATATTAAACGTACCTTTACCCCAGAGTTCCGCAATCGTTTGGATGCCATCGTTAGCTTCAAAGCTTTGGATGAAAGTATTATTTTGCGAGTGGTCGATAAGTTCTTGATGCAACTTGAAGAGCAGCTACATGAGAAGAAAGTGGATGCTAGCTTCACTGAAAATTTGAGAACTTATTTGGCCAAGCATGGATTTGATCCACTGATGGGTGCAAGACCAATGCAAAGACTCATTCAAGATTTAGTGCGCAAAGCACTTGCAGATGAATTGCTATTTGGAAAATTAGTTCATGGCGGTCATGTGGTTGTGGATGTCGATGCCGATGAGAAAATTATTCTTGATTTTGATGCGCCCGTTCGACCTGCCGTTAAAAAAGCTTCAGCAGGTCGTGAGGTTCAAGAAATTTAAGGAAAAAACAGGGCTTAATTAATATTCTTGATTAAGCCCTGCCAGTACTTCCAAATCCACCAGCGCCTCTGTCGCTGGCGCTGAACTCTGTGACTTCAGCCCATTCAACCTGCGCCACTGGAACAATCACTAACTGTGCCAGGCGCTCCATTGGCTCAAGCTTGAAAGCCGTTTGACCGCGATTCCATGTGCTGACCATCAGTTGCCCTTGGTAGTCAGAGTCAATCAGACCCACAAGATTGCCTAGTACGATGCCATGCTTGTGACCCAAACCAGATCTTGGCAAGATCAAAGCGGCATAACCGGGATCATCCAAGAAAATAGATAAACCAGTTGGTACCAACACTGTTTGACCTGGTTCGATGACGATGGTTTCGTCTAGGCAGGCTCTTAAGTCAAGGCCGGCACTACCGCTGGTGGCGTATTGAGGCAGGTTGTTTCTCATGCGCTCATCAAGAATTTTGACTTGTAGTTTTTTCATAGCTTATTTGACTAAATTTTTGTGGAAACGAGTTGAATGATTTCGCGAGACAAAGCAATTTTGTTGAGCTTATTAGTTTTGGTCGACCCTTTTTCTTCAACAATCAATAATTGATTGTCATCAAGACCAAAGGTATCTGGTCCAAGGTTGGCTAAAAGCATGGGGATATTTTTTTTGATGCGCTTTTCTTCTGCGTGTCTTTCTAAATCTTGAGTCTCAGCTGCAAACCCAACACAGTAGGGCTTTTTGCCGGAAGATTTTTTAGCAACTTCAGCCAAGATATCAGGATTTAATTCAAACTCGAGCTCTGGATTGGAGTTAGTAACTTTTTTAATTTTCTGCGCAGATGCGTTCTTAACTGACCAATCTGCCACAGCAGCAACAGCAAAGAAAACATCGCAATCAAGATGGTTCATTACCGCTGCATGCATTTCTTTCGCGCTGATAACATCGGTACGTCTGATTTTTCCAGTGAACTCAAGAGGAGTTGCCAAATGACAGGGCCCTGCAATCAATTGGACTTCAGCGCCAGCTTCAATAGCAGCCCTGGCCAAAGCAAAGCCCATTTTTCCAGAGCTTTTATTGGTGATACCTCTAACGGGATCAATGGCCTCATATGTTGGACCAGCAGTGATCAATACTTTTTTACCTGCTAATACTTTTTTTTGGAAAAAAGCGATGATTCCCTCAAGGATTTCTGCAGCTTCCAACATACGGCCCATGCCATTTTCGCCACAGGCTTGTGTGCCACTGGTAGGACCAAGCACGGTGATGCCATCTGCTTGCAGTTGTTGTATGTTTCTTTGGGTAGCCGCGTTTTCCCACATCTGCTTATTCATTGCAGGAACCACAATCAAGGGACATTCTTTGGCCAAACAAGTAGCGCTGACAAGATCGTTTGCTAAACCATGTGAAATTTTTGCCAGCAAGTCTGCGCTGGCAGGAACAGCCACAATGACATCTGCTTTTCTAGAAAGCTCGATGTGAGCCATGTTGTTAGAGATGCGCGCGTCCCATTGATCTGTGAACACCGGATTGCCCGTGAGTGCTTGCATGGTCACGGGTG
>JBEIOY010000080.1:0-6551 GCA_040377355.1 Burkholderiaceae bacterium
CGCCTTTTTGATGTGCGCGAGCAAATTCGTCCCATGGATTTGGCTTGCATTGCTTCATACCCAAGCTGATACGGCGCTTGTCTTCATCAATGTCAAGAACCATCACTTCAACTTCAACGCCCAATTGAACAACTTTGCTTGGCGCAACGTTCTTGTTTGTCCAATCCATTTCAGAAACGTGTACCAAACCTTCGATACCAGTTTCAATCTCAACGAATGAACCGTAGTCTGTCAAATTAGTGACCTTGCCGAACAAACGCGTATTTGGTGGGTAACGACGTGCGATACCTACCCATGGATCATCACCTAATTGCTTGATGCCCAATGACACGCGATTTTTATCTTGATCGTACTTAAGAATTTTTGCTGTTACTTCTTGACCAACAGTCAACATCTCGCTTGGGTGACGAACACGGCGCCATGCCAAGTCAGTGATGTGCAACAAGCCGTCAACACCACCAAGATCCACGAACGCGCCGTAGTCAGTGATGTTCTTAACGATACCTTGAACCACAGTACCTTCTTTAAGATTTGAAAGCAATTTAGCGCGCTCTTCACCTTGGCTAGCTTCAACCACTGCGCGACGAGACAACACCACGTTATTACGCTTGCGATCAAGCTTAATAACTTTGAATTCCATTGTTTTGCCTTCGTATGGAGATGTGTCCTTGATAGGGCGTGTATCCAACAAAGAGCCTGGTAAGAAGGCACGAATACCATTCACCATCACAGTCAAACCACCTTTTACTTTGCCTGTTACAGCACCAGTAACGAGTTCGCCTTGTTCCAAGGCCTTCTCTAGGTTCAACCAAGAAGCTAAACGCTTCGCTTTGTCACGCGACAACACTGTGTCACCGTAACCGTTTTCTAGAGCGTCAATCGCTACAGAAACGAAATCGCCTGGTTGAACTTCAACTTCACCTTGATCGTTAAGGAATTCCTCAACAGAGATAAAAGCTTCAGATTTCAAACCGGCATTTACCACCACGAAGTTGTGATCAATACGCACAACTTCAGCGGAAATAACTTGACCAGCCTTCATATTAGAGCGGGCTAGGGATTCTTCAAATAGAGCTGCAAAAGATTCAGACATGAGTTTTCACTATAAAGCCGTCAAAAAAAACTCGACGGGTTAGATTGCACATACCAGTACTCGCGTTGCAAGGACTGGCTCCTTGGTTTCTTAATGGTCTCGAACTTTTTTAATTAGCTTGATGCCACTTCAGAACTTGATTCACCGCCTCTTCGATCGTCATTGACGTGGTGTCGAGGTGGTGAGCCCCTTCAACAGCCTTAAGTGGCGAATTGCTGCGATTGGCATCGCGCGCATCCCGTTCACGTAAATCCTGCAAAAGGACCTGAATATTAGCAGAAAAGCCCTTAGCTATCAATTGTTTATAGCGTCTGTCCGCTCTGGCCTCGGCGCTGGCTGTTAAAAAGACCTTGGTGGCTGCATCCTTAAAAATCACGCTGGCCATGTCCCTCCCATCCGCCACCAAACCAGGTTTTTGGCGAAAAGATCTCTGTCTTGCAATCAAAGCATTTCTGACCCCGGTATGGACAGCCACTTCAGATGCACGCTTTCCCATCTCTTCTTGGCGAATTTGATCAGTCACATCTTCACCCCCTAGAAATACTCTATCTCCTTGAAAATTAACATTTAAATTTTCAGCAATAGGGATTAAGTCCGTCTCTGAAGCTGTTGAAACACCCACTTTAAAACTGGCTAAACCCACCAATCGATAAAGGGCGCCACTGTCTAAATAGTGATATCCCAAACGCTCAGCAATTAACTGAGCAACCGTTCCTTTGCCAGAGGCAGTGGGTCCATCAATGGCGATCACGGGGATCATAGTATTGGTGTTTTGGGTCATTTTTGATGGATTTTAGGTTTTTACGCTGGATTGAGGGCTTTGAAGAAGTATAAATATTTCTTAATGTGAAATGATCAATGCTGCAATTTAGCCACAAAATCGGCAATAGATAGGCAAGAAGTCAATCCTGGGGATTCCATGCCAAGCAAATTAATCAATCCTGGCACACCATGATCATTCTCAGTTTGAATCAAAAAATCTGCTGATGGATCTTGAGGGCCACTAATTTTTGGACGAATTCCTGTGTACGAAGGGTTCACTTCTTTATTTATTACAGCTGGATAGTAACGAGCCACTGAGTCTATGAAACGTTGGCGACGAGAATCATCAAAGGCGTAATCAACAGAATTGATCCATTCAATATCAGGTCCAAATCTAACTTGACCTCCCATATCCAAGGTGACATGAACACCCAGGTAACCATGGCCAGCTACTGGATAAATTAAATGCTTGAATGGACTCTTGCCACTCATTGTGAAGTAATGACCAATCGCATAGTAAGGCTTAGGAATCACTGACTCTCGAATTCCTTCGATTGATCGTGCAACGTCGCAGGCATACAAACCTGCAGCATTGATGACTGTTTTAGCCAATATCAAACTTCGATCAGCATCACCCAATTGAATTTGTATGCCATTCGACACAGAACGCCCAGAAATCACCGGTGAATTAACAATGAAATTTCCGCCGGCGTTTTCAAAATCACCCAATAGTGACAACATCAAAGCATGGCTGTCGATGATGCCTGAGCTTGGCGAAAAAACCGCACCGTATGCATGAACCTCGGGCTCCAACTCTTTTAACTCTGCTTGACTGATGCGTCTCAAGTCATTAACGCCATTGGCTCGAGCAGATTCAATATACGCATCTAATTTATTCAATTCATCTTCTTGGCTTGCAACAATGAGTTTGCCAATTTGTTGATGCGGAATGGATCTTTCTTTGGCATAGGCATACAACATCTGTTTGCCTTGCACACAATGAAGTGCTTTTAAAGACCCCGCTGGGTAATAAATACCTGCATGGATCACCTCAGAATTTCTAGAGCTGGTTTCCATACCAAAAGCATCATTTCTCTCTAGGAGTATGACTTCACGTCCTTCAAGTTGAAGTTTTCTGGCCACAGCCAGACCAATCACTCCCGCACCAATGACGATGACATCGCATTCAAAGTCATGTTCGGTTTTCATGATTGAGTCAATTAAATTGATTTTGCAATTTGAGAAAATTCTTTGAAATACTCTGGGAAAGTTTTTGCCACACAAGCAGGATCATTGATCCTGATCTTTAATGGTCCAAGAGCAGCCAAAGAAAAACACATCGCCATGCGATGATCGTCATAGGTGTCAATTCCTTGGACTGGAGACTGCCAATGTTTTGGCGGTGTGATCTGAATGTAATCATCACCTGCATCAACCATCGCACCCACTTTTCTTAACTCATTGGCCATCGCAGCAATGCGATCAGTCTCTTTAACTTTCCAGCTAGCAATACCTGTTAGCTTGGTAGAACCTTCAGCAAATAATGCTGCCACAGCCAAGGTCATTGCCGCATCAGGAATGGCCAAGCAATTGAGCTCAATGCCTTGCAGTTTCCCGCTGGGCGTATCGACACCTCTGACCTCAATCCAATCATCACCGGCCATCACGTTGGCGCCCATTTGATTGAGGGCATCAGCAAAAGCCACATCGCCTTGAATACTATTTCTACCAACACCAGTGACTCTCACGGGGCCCCTTGAAATTGCTCCGGCCGCCAAAAAATAGGAGGCAGATGAAGCATCACCTTCAACATGGAGTGTGCCTGGGCTGCTGTAAGGCTGACAACCATTGGCTGGAATATAGAATTTCTGCCAGTTGTCGTTGCGCACATCCACACCAAATCGTTTCATCAACTTTAAAGTGATATCAATGTACGGCTTTGAGATCAACTCACCAGTCACCTCAATACAAATTTCATTTTTAGCAACGAGCGGTAATGACATCAACAAGGCGGTCAAGAACTGACTAGAAACATCGCCGCGAACTTTGATTAATTCATTGGTGCGTATTTGCCCCTGAGTGATTCTCAATGGTGGATAACCCTCTTGTTGCTCATAAGCAACTTGAGCACCCACCATTCGCAAGCCATCGACCAAATCACCAATCGGTCTTTCGTGCATGCGTGGCACTCCATGCAAGCGATAGTCGCCACCCAGAATAGCCAAAGCGGCCGTCAAAGGTCGAATCGCAGTGCCTGCATTCCCCATGAATAAATCTGCTTGTTGATTTGGCAAGCGACCTGAGCAACCTTGAACCAGGCAATCACCATCAGTCTCATCAATCTTGATGCCCAAGGTTTTCAGTGCGGCACGCATCACTTGCGTGTCATCGGCGTCCAACAATCCTTTTAAGTGAGTTGTTCCAGAAGCCAGAGCTGATAGGAGTAAGACTCGATTAGAAATACTTTTCGAACCAGGTAAAGCAACTGTTCCTTCGGCCTTGATGTATGGTCCTAGTTCAACGAACTCAATCACACCAGAGCTCATCAACGACCTTCCCATTTTTGACGTTCTGCGCTGGCACGTGTGAATGCTTTTAATAAAGCATCGCCATCTTCCTTGGCAATCATGTCTCTGAGTTGCTTGGTCAAATTGAGGTATTGATCAATTTCTTTTAGTAGGGCTGTTTTATTGGCCAAACTGATGTCTCGCCACATTTCAGGGCTGGAAGCCGCAATTCTTGTGAAGTCCCTGAATCCTGCGCCAGCATGACCTAACTTGACATTGGCATCCTCTGAATTGGCGACCTGCAACATCAAGGCAAAAGATAAAACATGAGGTAAATGCGAAATCGCAGCGAACACAGCATCATGCTGCAAAGAAGACATGCGATGAGTGTTGGCGCCCGTGCCCAACCAAAATTCATTGATGGCCTCTACAGCCGCTGGTGCATTTTCTTGCAATGGGCAAATGATCACTTCTTTGCCTTGATACAAATCTGCTTTGGCAGCACTCGCACCATGTTGCGCTCCACCTGCGATTGGATGCGCAGGAACGAATTGCGCTACCTTATCGCCCAAAGCTGTTTTTGCCGCCATGATCACATCAGTCTTGGTGCTGCCCGCATCAGTGATCAATGCATTTTTTTTAAGATGTGGCTCAATCGCATGAAGGATGTTGAAGGTTTGCCCTACAGGCACGCACACCACGATCACATCGGATTCTTTGGCGCACTGCTCAAGACTCACTGCTTGGTCAATTGCGCCCATCTTGATGGCTTCATTCAAATTTGCTTCAGAACGCCCAACACCCAACACCTTATCAAAGGTTTTAGCTTGTTTGTTTGCTAAGCCAAGGGATGCGCCAATCAATCCAACGCCAACGATGCCCAAAGTCAAAGGTTTTGCTGCTGGAGTATTTTGGGTCATGGTTATCGCCCCAATATTTTCTTAAGGGCACCAATGAAGATTTGATTCTCCTCAGGCAAACCAATGGAAATGCGCAACCATTGTGGCAAACCATAATTTCCCACAGGGCGCACGATCACACCCGCTTTTAAAAGCTCTAAATTGACTTTAGCGCCAGCATTTGGCTCTTCGCCCACTTTCACCAAAACAAAATTGCCTGATGATGGGATGTATGACAAACCCATCGAGTCAAAGGCCTTGGTTAACTGTGCATAGCCTGCGCAATTGAGGTCATAGCATTTCTTTAAAAAAGCACTGTCTGCCAATGCGGCAATTGCAGCTGCTTGAGCCAAGCTGTTGACGTTGAATGGCTGACGAATTCGATTCAATAAATCAGTGATGTTGTTTTGCGCAATGCCATAGCCAATTCTCAAACCAGCCAGACCATATGCCTTAGAAAAGCTTCTTGAAACAATCACATTCGGGTATTTTCTGACCCAAGCAATCGCATCGTACCGCTGTTCTGGTGTTAAAAACTCGTTATAAGCCTCGTCAACCACTACCACCACATGGCTTGGCACTTTTTGTATAAAAGCTTCGATCTCGGATGCTTTTAAAAATGTTCCAGTAGGATTATTTGGATTAGCCACAAACACCAAACGCGTTTTAGATGTAATCGCCTTGAGCATGGCCGGCAAGTCATGACCAAAATCAGTCGTTGCAGGAACTTCTATCGCTTTTGCACCAACTGCTTGAGTAGCTAACGGGTAAACCGCAAAAGCATGCTTAGAAAAAACAATCTCATCACCCTCTTGTGCAACAGCTCTGGCAGTTAACTCCAAGATGTCATTACTGCCGTTACCCAAAGTGATCCAATCAACCGACACATTGAGTTTTTTTGATAGAGCATTCTTTAGTTCAAAACCGTTGGAATCCGGATAGCGGCCTAAATCTTCAGCCGCTTTTGCCATGGCTTTTTTTGCAGACTCTGGCATGCCCAATGGATTTTCATTAGAAGCCAATTTAACAATCTTACTTTCATCCAGGCCGAATTCACGGGCAACTTCACTGATGGGTTTGCCACCAACATAAGGAGCAATGTCTCTTACGTGTTTAAGTCCAATTAATTGCTCGGTACCTTGTCCACCCTCGTTCGCCATGATCAATCTTTCGTAATTAATGACTGCGTGGGTATGACCCTAGGTTTTTGAAAAACGCTGCCTCAACTTGCAACTCAGATAATGCTGCAGCAACCTTCGGATCATTGGCATGACCATCCATGTCGATGTA
>JBEIOY010000153.1:0-3321 GCA_040377355.1 Burkholderiaceae bacterium
TCTGGGCAGGAAATTTTGAGGATGAAACCTTGTGTAGACATACCGACATTATCCATAAAGCCCGAGGATTATTGAAAAATTTCTACTATTTTCCAGAGGAAGCTTAAACTTGAGCTTTTAGCACTTAATTACAAGGTCAAGAGATGGGTATTCAGTCTGTGGGCATTATTGGCGCTGGCACGATGGGCAATGGCATTGCTCAAGCCTGTGCGGTTTCTGGCTTGAACGTGATCATGGTCGACATCAATGATGCAGCTGTTGCAAAAGGTCTATCAACCATTGCCAGCAGCCTTGATCGCTTGATCAAAAAAGAGAAGATGACTGAGGCTGAAAAAGCATCTGCCTTGGCTCGCATCAAAACCAGTACTAATTACCAAGATTTCATAGGTTCACAAATGGTGATTGAGGCTGCGACTGAGAATTACGATCTCAAGATCAAGATTTTGAAACAATTGGATAGCATTGTCAGCAAAGACACCATCATTGCTTCAAATACCTCATCGATTTCAATCACGCAAATGGCTGCTGAAGTCAGTAACCCTCAGCGCTTTATTGGTATGCATTTTTTCAACCCTGTGCCGCTGATGACTTTGGTTGAAATTATTCGTGGACTACAAACGGATGATCACACGCACGGTTTGGTTCAAGAGATGTCAAAAGTATTAGGCAAAGAACCTATCACCGTTAAAAATGCCCCAGGTTTTGTTGTGAACCGTATCTTGGTACCCATGATCAACGAAGCCTTCTTTGTTTTGGCTGAAGGCTTAGCCACTCCAGAAGATATTGATGCGGGCATGAAGCTTGGTTGCAACCACCCTATTGGGCCATTGGCATTGGCCGACATGATTGGCTTGGATACTTGCTTGGCCATCATGGAGGTTTATTTCAAGAACTTCAGTGATTCTAAATACCGCCCTTGCCCCTTGCTTCGTGAAATGGTCGCCGCTGGCCACCTTGGTAGAAAATCAGGTAAGGGCGTTTACAGCTACAACTGATCATGTTGACGCCAATAGCTAAACTTCTCGGGTACGCAGGACTGACTCCCTTCATCGTGCTGTCTGCTCTGGTTCAGTTTGCAGAATCGCCGCTGGACTTTTGGGCGGCAAACTCATTGCTTCTTTACGCAGCAACGATTGCCTCGTTTGTGGGGGCCTTGCATTGGGGTCCTTTATTGAACCCTCTTTCAAATCAAGAAGGTCATGGATTTTGGAGATCTAAAGGTGCTTGGATTTGGGGAGTGACTCCGTCCTTGCTTGCATGGGCAGCTCTTCACTTACCTTTTTCTTCTGGTTACTTTTTAATTGCAGCAACCCTTGTGCTTGCATTGCTCGTTGATCGCAAACAGTTTCGTCATTTGATTCATGACGAAACATATTTGGCAGAATTCTTAAAAATGAGAACGGTCCTGACGGTAGTCGCAACTGCCTGCCTTGTTTTGGCGGGCATTGCAATCAGACAGTTTTGATTTGGCTTAAATCTTTTTGGCTTTAGCCAAGAGCGTTTCTGTATAGGCAATTGCCAAAGCAGAAGCCACAAATGTCAAGTGAATCACGGTTTGCCACAACAAAGTTTTATCATCCAAATGCTCAGCATTAATGAAAGTCTTCAATAAGTGAATTGAAGAAATACCAATGATGGCTGTTGCCAACTTGACCTTCAAAACACCTGCATTCACATGAGACAACCATTCAGGTTGATCAGGATGATTCTTGAGCTCTAAACGAGAAACAAATGTTTCCCAACCACCCACTATGACCATCACCAATAGATTTGAAATCATCACCACGTCAATCAAACCTAAAACAATCAACATGATTTCTACTTCAGTCGTGCCACCCTTGGTCACCATCATGCCAATGAGGTGAACTAACTCACGCCAGAACTGAATCACATAGACAACTTGAGCAACAATCAAACCCATGTACAAGGGGGCTTGCAACCAGCGACTCATAAAAATCCAGCGTGGTAGTGGGCGTAATTTATCTTTGGTTTGTTCTTGTGTATCTTGATTCATGAGTCACTTTTAAATAATGATTAATTGGTAAAAAAAGGATTTGGCATTCAAACAACATGCGACAATTTGCGTATTAAACCATGTCTTTATTACCAAACAACGAAAATTTTACCCCGCTAGCGGAAATACTTCGTCCTCAACAAAAAGAGGACCTGGTTGGGCAAACTCATCTTTTTGGACCAGGCAAACCCCTTGACCTAGCATTCCGGTCGGGTAAGCCTCATTCGATGGTTTTATGGGGCCCTCCTGGCGTTGGTAAAACCACCATTGCGCGCTTAACTGCCAATACCTTTGACTGCGAATTCATTGCAATTTCAGCAGTTTTGGCTGGGGTCAAAGAAATAAGACAAGCCATTGAGCAAGCAGAAAACAATCTGCAACAGTTTCGCAAAAAAACGATTTTATTTGTGGATGAAATTCATCGCTTCAATAAGTCTCAACAAGATGCCCTACTTCCCTTTGTTGAATCAGGTTTGGTGACTTTTATTGGAGCCACTACCGAGAACCCATCTTTTGAAGTCAATTCAGCATTGCTCTCAAGGGCTCAGGTCTATGTTCTGAAGTCTTTGACCCATGATGAACTTTTACAGTTATTGAATCGAGCATTGGCAGCACTATCAAGCCCTTTAGAATTTAATGAAGAAGCTAAAGTAGTTTTGCTTCACACGGCTGATGGTGATGCCAGACGTTTTCTTAATTTGATTGAGCAAACCTTTAATGCTGCCAAGACAAGTCAAATCACCAATATCACTGCGGAATTCCTCGAACAATCCTTGGGGCATTTATCAAAACGATTTGATAAATCTGGCGATCATTTTTATGACCAGATTTCAGCCCTGCATAAATCTGTCAGGGGATCTAATTCAGATGGTGCCTTGTATTGGTTTTGCCGCATGATTGATGGTGGCGTTGATGTGAAGTATTTATCACGTCGAATTGTTCGCATGGCTTGGGAAGATATTGGATTAGCAGACCCTCGCGCGATGCAGTTAACCAATGATGCAGCGCTGACTTTTGAGCGCCTGGGCAGCCCTGAGGGTGAATTAGCACTTGCTGAAGCCTTGATTTACTTGTGTGCAGCGCCTAAAAGTAATGCGGCCTACAAAGCATTCAACCAAGCCAAAGACTTTGTGGCAAAAGATGCCAGTCGTGACGTGCCGATGCATTTACGCAATGCCCCAACCAAATTAATGGATGAATTAGGTCATGGCAAGGCTTATCGTTATGCGCACGATGAAGCTCACGCTTACGCCGCCGGAGAAAATTATCTTCCCGATGGCGTGAAAGAAGCTAATTGGTATCAACCA
>JBEIOY010000062.1:0-7609 GCA_040377355.1 Burkholderiaceae bacterium
AACTGACGAAATAACTCTACACGCTGCGCTGAAATCGTTCCAGCATCCACCGCAGATCTGACAACGCAGCCTGGTTCATCACCATGACTGCAGTTATGAAACTTGCATTTGCCTAGCAAGGGCCTGAACTCAATAAAAGCATGTTGCAGCTCACTCTCTGAGAGGTGAGCTAAACCAAATTCTTGAAACCCTGGGGAGTCGATCAACGCACCAGCAAAAGAGTTGGTAGCGGCAATTTGTTGGTCAGAGGTTCGACCAGTAGGTAGGTCGTAATATCGACAAGCAGTCGTGGTGTGTTTGCCACTGTCTAACTTCTTTGAATGCTCTTGGGTTTGAGCAGCAGCATCAGGAATCAAGGCATTCAATAGGGTGGACTTACCCATCCCTGACTGACCAACCAACACTGATACACGCCCCTGAACATGTGGCAGTAAAGCCTCTACTGAAGCAGGATCATGTTTAACTGACATTTCATGAACTGGGTAACCCATCGCAATATAGGGCTCTAGCATCTTGCGAGCAGCAGGTAATTTATTGGGTAGGTCGCATTTATTAAGAATGATTCTAGGGATGATGCCGGCTGTTTCAGCAGCGATTACTGCGCGACCCAAGAGGTCTGGAGAAAAGCCTGGCTCAGTGGCAAGCACAATCAAGATTTGATCAACATTGCTGGCGATGGATTTACTTTTATACGCATCTGAGCGGTACAAAAGATTCTTACGCTCAGAAATTTTTTCAATCACGGCTTGCTCGGGACCAGTTTCCTGAACCTCCAAGATATCACCAACGGCACCCAAATGTTGCTTGCCACGTGAAGTCACTTGATACAAAGCTTGTGGATTGATGCCTGGCTCACCTTCAATTGCTCTGGCCAAATAATGTCGACCATATGAGGCAACGAGAAGGGCTTTGAATGATTTCATCAAACTATCTTACTGCCATACTTTGTAAATGAGCAATGCGCAGAGGGGCTGGTGGATGGGAATCATAAAACTTTGAATACAGCGGATCCGGTGTGAGTGTTGCCGCATTATCTTGATATAACTTAACCAAAGCAGTGATCAGATCGTTGGCTGAAGATTTCTCTGCAGCAAAAGTATCCGCTTCATACTCATGTTTGCGAGAACCCATGCTATTGATGGGCGTCAAAAAGAAACCAAACACAGGGAAAACCAAACTGAACAATGCCAATGCCAGGCCAGCGTTATAACCATTTAAATCTGGCGAGACTCCAAGGCTCAAGTAGAACCATGCCTTGGTTGAAATCCAACCCAATAAGGCGAGCACTAAAAAGCTCAAAGCAAATGACTGAATCAAGCGCTTACGAATATGTTGGCGCTTGAAGTGCCCTAATTCATGAGCTAAGACGGCCTCGATTTCTTGCGGGTTTAAGCGCTCAATCAAGGTGTCAAAAAACACAATGCGTTTGGCTTTGCCCATGCCCGTGAAATAAGCGTTGCCGTGAGCGCTGCGCTTGCTGCCGTCCATGATGAAAAGACCTTGGCTGGTGAAGTCACAACGCTTGAGTAAATCTTCGATGCGATCTTTTAAAGGGCCATCTTCGAGCGGTTTGAATTTATTGAATAGGGGAGCAATGAAGGTTGGAAATAACCAAAGTAATAATGCATTAAAGCCTACCCATACAAACCAAGTCCAGACCCACCAATACTGACCTGCTTCAGTCATCAGCATTAATACCACCCACAAGAGCGGTAAACCGATGGCTAGGCCCAACAAAATACCTTTGAACATGTCAGCAAAAAATAAGGCCGGCGTCATTCTATTAAAGCCAAATTTCTCTTCAATACCAAACTGACGATGCCATGAAAAAGGTAAATCAATGATGCCCGTGATCAAGCTGATGGATACCAATAATGCTATTTGTTGCGGAACCCCGGGCCCCAATAAATTCAAAGTGAGGTTGTGCAGAAGTTGTAGGCCGCCCAGCAGGGTGAAGCCAATCAAAATAGCCACTGATAATGCGATCTCGAATAAACCAAGACGTAATTTGGTCATGGTGTAGTCGGCTGCTTTGTGATGATCGGTGAGCGTTACTTTGCTGGCAAATTCTGCAGGAACTTCATCGCGATGCAAGGCAATGTGCCGCATATGGCGTGAAGCCAAGTAGTAACGGGTGGCAACACTGAGGACTAGGCTCAAAAGAAAGATCAAAGTGAATGTCATGAGTTCGCTAAAAATGTTGAGAATCAAGTGGAGGACTCTAAGTAATGAGACTATTTTTACACAACTATGACATCAGCGAACAAAGAGCCTAACTGGATAGTAGATATTAGAAACTGGCTGCTATGCCAATTGAAGTACCTTTGACATTTTGACCAAATTGAAATCTGAACATCAAGCGAATTCTGGTCAGGATTGGGTCTGATTCGCGTCGATCAAATTCAATTCCTGTACCAACGGATGTCAGTGAGTTAAAGCCAAGGGATCCGCGCATATCACCTAAAAATTGGGTGTGAGCCAATTCAAGTACATGGCGAATCGGGATATCAAAAAATCTCATAGATGTCGGTGTTCGACTGCGAGACCATAAACTCAAACTTTGAGAGTCTGAGTGCCCTTTAACTGCCGCTGAACTATCAAAACTATTTAATGGAATGTAGGTGAAACGAGCCTCAAAATCGATTTCTCGTTCAGGTTTGTAGTTCTCATAATCCAGCATCAGGGATCCGCCGGCGCCATACACATTTAATCGACCTCTATTTAAAAAATCAAGATTCTTGCCCGTGCGATCTTCAAGGGCTCGATTAAAGATGGATGCGTCACTTTCAAGGTGGCCCAGGGTGATGTTGAATATGGGACGAAAACGCAATTCTTTGGTGACATTAAAGTCCCAGCCAATGCCGCCCGTTCCAGAAATGCTATTCCAGCCAACGGGGAGGGTGGTTGGTGAATCAGCTGTACCCGCACTAAATGATGGATCGTATCGGTTGATGGCCATAGTCCCTTCGAGATAAAGCGGGACAGCTTCGCTGACTCTATCGCCACCGCCAAAAGAAATCATTTTTAGCGCAGGATTATTGGTGGATTTATCGGTGATGGACAAAGAGCCTGTCGTGACATCGGGAGTCAGAGAGTAGCCCATGATCAATATCATTGAATTGGCTTTTTTCTGAAGATCTTCCGTAAAGCTTAATGTTGTTTGAGCGCTTACCAGACTAGTATGCGCTGCCCCATAGACAATCAGGGCTTTTAAGATAGTAAGAATCAGGTTGTGATGGCGCAAAGTCATTATTTAAAGTAACAATCAGTCATACTCGTGATGAAGTATTTTAACTTCAAGCGAGTTACTCACTGTTATCTAGAAATTAAAGCCCACACCAAAGTTAAAGCCGCCCAGTTTAGTTTTTTGTAAAGGCTCGCCTGCTTTCATATCGTAATAGAGGGCTCGATAACCGAGCATGACATCTCCCCATGGATAGGCTTTGCCAATACCAATCAGTCCTTGCCATGTCATATCAGTCTTACCACTTTGGCCGCCCACATCGAAATAAAAGGGAATGTACCAATCTGTTGATTGAATTCTTGAGCGACCTTTGATGCCAATAACAGGATCTGTTGCCCTGGCTCTTTTAGAAAGCGATATGCCATCTCGATCTATTGCTTGAAAATCAATATGCCAATCAGTTTTGACATTCACCGTTCTGACGCCCACCAAAGTATCTATGGACAATTGCGGTTCATGCAGCACGTTATAAGAAACAGCACCTGTGAATGTTGTTAGTTTGATGGCGGCCTTTGATGAGCTTGAAAGAATCCCGTCACCTCGAACATGTTCGTCAGTTAGCTCAGCATGTGCCACATCTGCAAGCAAGCCCCACTTGCCATAACGAGCCTGTCCTGAAAGCATTGCGGCGCCAGATAGATGCTTAAGAACATCCCCAGCTGTTACATCTGAAGAGGAGTTTGTTTGCGGTAATGGAGCTTCAGTACTGATGCCCGGTAACCATGCATACGGTGTCAGAGAAAATTTCCACTCATTGGTGATCTGTGCAATTGGGTTGGTGCTGTCTTGGGTTTGAGCATGAATGATCCCTGAAACACTGACACACACAAAAAGACAAGCTGCTTTGAAGTAATTGATTTTCATGAAATTCACCATTATTTTGTTGGACAAATTAAAACATAGCGACTGAAATTCACCATTAGCTCTCGGGTGAATGACCGGGATTGGCAACTAAGTTAATCCCTAAAATTCTTAAAATAGGACAATGACCCCGCAGGTGTAATAATCGTCAAAATAATGTTTTTTTGAGATAAATATTCGTTTTTCATGAAGTTTCATCAATCTCAATAAAATCAACCAATTGATAGCACAAATCAGCAGTAAAAAATAACAGGAAGCAGCAAATAAAAATGAGCACAACCAGAAAAAACGATCGCTTGGTGTGGGTAGATATGGAGATGTCCGGTCTTTTTCCAGAAACAGACCGTATTTTAGAAATTGCCATGATCGTGACGGATGGAGATTTGAACATTGTTGCTGAAGGACCTGTTTTAGTGGTTCACCAAGAGGATGCTGTTTTAGATCGCATGGACGCTTGGAATAAGGGCACTCACAGCAAATCTGGTTTGATTGATAAAGTGAAGGCATCTACTTTGACTGAGGCAGAGGTCGAAGTTGAATGCTTAGCTTTTTTAAAGCAGCATGTGAAATCAAGTATTTCTCCGATGTGTGGCAATACCATTCATCAAGATCGCCGCTTCATGAATCGTTATATGCCGAAGCTAGAGGCTTACTTTCATTATCGAAACATTGATGTTTCAACCATCAAAGAATTATGTAAACGTTGGCAGCCTGAAGTTGCCAAGGGTTTTTCAAAGCAGCAAGCACACACTGCTTTGGCTGACATCATTGAATCAGTAGAAGAGCTGCGCTATTACAGAGAAAAACTCTTTATCCCAACCATTGGTGATGAGCCAATCGTTGAAGGTAATTGAGTACACAGATAAGCAATTAAAAAATATTCAATAAAAGAAAAATATGCTTTCTCAAGACGCCAATATGTTTATCCGAATCGCTGCCATTATCACGCCGGTGGTCTTGATCATTTTGGTCGGTTGGTTGTATGGACGCAAGGCTCATCCTGACATGTCAGGTATCAACCGTGCAACATTAGATGTGATTGCCCCTCTTTTGGTGGTTTCTGCGTTCGTGAGCAAAGATTTTGAATTGCTCGATCAGTGGAACTTGTTGCTGTGTGGCGTTGCAGTGGTTTTAGGTTCTGGTATTTTGGCCTGGCCGATTGCCAAGATCTCGGGCATGGATCCTAAAACATTTGTACCCCCCATGATGTTCAATAACTGCGGCAATATGGGTTTGCCTTTGGCAGTATTTGCTTTTGGTACAGCGGGCTTGGCCCCTGCGGTTGCATTGTTTGCGATCTCTAACCTAATGCACTTCACGCTGGGGGTTAAGTTGGTCAATCCCAGGGCTTCGGTGAAAGGCGTGTTTGCTAATCCAATGGTGATCGCCACCATTTTGGGCATCTTCCTTTCAAGCACCAAACATCTGTATACCTTGCCAGAGCCTCTGTATCAATCAATCAAATTATTGGGTGATGCCACGGTGCCCTTGATGTTGTTCTCTTTGGGTGTGCGCATGAAAGATGCCAATTTGAAACATTGGCGTGAAGGATTTTTAGGTGCTGCAATTTGCCCAATTGTGGGCTTGACGGTTGCCTTGATCATTGCACCTTTTGTTGAAATGACCGATCTTCAAAAAGGTCTTCTATTTGTGTTTGCGAGTTTGCCACCAGCAGTATTGAACTTCTTGGTGGCAGATCGCAATAAACAAGATCCTGAACTGGTTGCCTCAATTGTTCTTCTGGGCAATTTATCAGCAATGATTTTTGTGCCTATTGGCTTGTACCTTGGCTTGAGGTAATAAGCTCAATGTTCTTATTTCGCCCTGATCGCTGATTTTGGGCGGAATGCTTTGATCACGTTTTCATTGGTCTCTACATAGGGACCACCGATCAAATCAATGCAATAGGGCACAGCTGCAAAAATACCCGGAACGATTGATTTGCCATCGGCATCCTTTAGACCCTCTAAGGTTTCTTGAATGGCTTTCGGTTGCCCTGGTAGATTGATGATCAAGGCTGCATGGTTCTCGATTTCACGAAGAGCGGCAACTTGTCTAGAAAGAATGGCTGTTGGAACGAATTTAAGGCTGATTTGGCGCATTTGCTCAGCAAAGCCTGGCATTTCTCTACTGGCAACTGCCAACGTCGCCTCAGGCGTCACATCTCTTCTGGAGGGACCTGTACCTCCGGTGGTTAAAACCAAGTCACACCCAACATCATCAACCAATTCTTGGATGGTTTTAGAAATCAATTCTTTTTCATCGGGAATCAAGCGAGACTCGACGTGCCAAGGTGAGCTCAAGGCTTTGGCAAACCAAGATTCAAGGGCTGGAATGCCTTCATCTTGATAAACCCCGCTGCTGGCACGGTCTGAAATTGAAATCAAACCAATCCAAATTTCATCTGGATGTTGGCGTTTTGTGTTTTTAGTATTGGTATTTTTTGCACTCATACGTCAATTCTAGCTATGATTGCGGAATGTTTTCACATTCACCCACACAATTACAAGAATTAGTCTCTTTTTTATTGGCTGAAGCCAAGGCTCTGGGGGCAACAGATGCCGCCGCAGAGCTTTCTGAGGGAAGTGGCTTGTCGGTCTCGGTTCGCAAAGGCAGTATCGAAACCATTGAACAAAATCTTGATAAACAAGCTGGTGTCACGGTGTTCATGGGCCAAAGGCGTGGCAATGCTGGGACCAGTGATTTTTCAAAAGAATCTCTCAGGGCTACCGTTAAAGCAGCTTTTCATATTGCGCAGCATACCGCTGAAGATGACTGTGCTGGATTGGCTGAGGCAGATTTATTAGAAAGAAATCCCAAAGATTTGGATTTGTACCATCCTTGGAATATCAACACTGCAGAAGCGGTAGACATTGCCAGGGATGCTGAGCGGGGCGCCTTTGCTGTGAGCAAAAATATCACCAACAGTGATGGTGCAACCGTATCTGCACAGCAATCACATTTTATGTTGGGCACCAGCAATGGATTCATGGGTGGATATGCCATCTCTCGCCATTACATTGCCTGCACCCCTATTGCCAGTGCAACAAGTAAAAAAGGCGCAGCCATGCAACGCGATGATTGGCACACAACTGCGCGCGCCCCAGAAGATTTGGCCAGACCAGGGGACGTTGGCGCTTATGCTGCTAAAAGAGCTTTGGCAAGATTGGGTGCGCGATCAATTTCTACAAGACATTGCCCCGTTTTATTTGAAGCCCCATTAGCAGTTGGCTTGGTGGGGGCTTA
The DNA here is from genome assembly GCA_040377355.1 of Burkholderiaceae bacterium. Taxonomy (GTDB): domain Bacteria; phylum Pseudomonadota; class Gammaproteobacteria; order Burkholderiales; family Burkholderiaceae; genus Polynucleobacter. Next base: position 7,352 of record JBEIOY010000062.1, read on the forward strand.
TGTACAAGCAACCTCGGGTGGAGCCTTGTACAGAAAGTCTAGTTTCTTGCAAGATAGTTTAGGTAAAACCATTTTTCCTAAACATATTGATCTATTAGAAGAGCCGCACATACCTCGCTTAACAGGCAGCGCACCATTTGATGAGGAAGGCGTGAGAACACGTTCGCGCAAAGTGATTGATGCAGGTGTTGTGCAGGGATATTTCTTATCCACTTACTCTGCCAGAAAGTTGGGCATGCAAAGCACTGGCAATGCTGG
>JBEIOY010000132.1:0-3887 GCA_040377355.1 Burkholderiaceae bacterium
AAGTAGCATGGGTATTCAGCTTGAAGCTTTAACCAATTTTTAAGAACACCGTGATAGTGACCTAAGTGCAGAGCGCCGGTTGGGCGCATACCTGATAAAACTCGTTCAGAAAACATATATCTCTTATTGAAGCTCCAACCAAACAGGTTGTAATTGTGATGGCAGATTGGGCAATGTGCCCAAATCTACATGACTCTCAGTCGGACTATGAAAATCAGACCCTCTGGAAGCCAAAAAACCATGCTGTAGTGCTACTTTAGCAAATGTTTTGTACTCATCCTTGGTATGGCTGCCAGTAACCACTTCGATACCTCGACCACCCATGTCTTTAAATTGAGCATAAAGCTCATCTAATTGCAGGCTGGTGTAGTTGTAGCGGCCTGGATGGGCAATCACAGCAATGCCGCCAGCTTGGGTGATCCAGTTGACCGCGTCCGTTAAATTGGCCCATTCATGGCCAACATAACCAGGTTTACCTTCAATTAAATAATTGGCAAATACTTCATTGGTGTCTTTGCAAACACCAGAGTCCACCAAGAATCTGGCGAAATGCGTTCTTGACACAAGCTCGGGGTTGCCCACGAATTGCAAAGCACCTTCGTAGGCATTCTTAATGCCGATTTGATCGAGTTGCGCTGCAATCGCTTTGGCGCGATTGGTTCGACCGTTTCTGGTCTGATAAAGACCCTCAATCAAAGCAGTGTTGGTGTGGTCAATCCCCAGGCCCACAATGTGAACTGTTTTAGAACACCAGGTCACTGAGATTTCCACGCCGGAGATGTACTGCATGCCCAAATCTTCGGCTGCTTTTTTAGCGCGCTCTTGACCGCTCACTTCATCGTGGTCTGTCAAAGACCAGGTTTGCACGCCATTGGCATGCGCACGACTTGCCAGAGCTTCCGGGGTCAAAGTCCCATCAGAAACAACGGAGTGGCAATGCAAATCGGCATTGATTATGTGCATATCTGTATTTTACTTGCCTATTGGTTGAGTTGCCGAGAGATCAAAGACTAATCATTGATTAAGTCAGGCTTGTGTCAACGATGCGCCTAGGCGCTTCAAGGTACTCTTTGGACTGCATCTCAACAATTCGTGAGACGGTTCTGTGGAACTCATTAGCCATGGGACCTTCGGTGTAGAGTAATTCTGCTGCCACCTCGGCCGAAATGATCAGTTTGACCTTGTGGTCATAGAAGACATCGATCAACCAAGTGAAGCGGCGCGCTTCACTCGACATCTTGGGTGGCATATATGGCACTTCTGATAAAAGTACCGTGTGGAAGAGTCTGGAAATCTCTAAATAGTCGTTTTGAGATCTTGGCCCACCACACAAAGTTTTAAAGTTGAACCAGGCAACGCCACCGGCTCTGCGCACGGTGTTGATTTCTCTTGATTCAATGAAGAGGATTGAGCTTTCTTCATCATGTGCTTCAGCAATTTTGTCGAAAACGCCATCCATGATTTTGGCTGTTTCAGGACCCAAAGGTGTGTAGTAGGCCTGCACCTGTTCCATGGCTTTTTGACGATAGTCGATGCCTGCATCAACGTTCATTACATCTAATTTGTCTTGCAATAAAGCAATCGCTGGCAAAAGACGATCACGATGCAAGCCATCTGGATAAAGAAGATCAGGACGGTAGTTGGAGGTCATGATAAATTGCACGCGGTACTTGAATAAGGCTTCAAGTAACTTGTACAAGATCATCGCATCAGCGACATCGCTGATGTGAAACTCATCAAAACAAATTAAGCGATATTTTTTAGCAATATTTTTACCCAAGGCATCCAATGGGTCTGCTTGACCTCTGAGGTCTTGAAGTTCACGATGAACTTCACGCATGAACTCATGAAAGTGCAAGCGGGTTTTCTTCTCCAAAGGAGATGCTTCGTAGAAGCAATCCATCAAAAATGATTTTCCTCGTCCCACCCCACCCCAGAGGTAAATGCCGCGCGGCAGATCCGGAAAGCGCACCATTTTTGTCAAAGTATTACTGCGCACATCTTTGTAGGCAAACCATTCGTCTTGACATACTTGCAAGCGATCAATCGCGGCTTGTTGGGCAGGGTCGCTGCCATAACCTCGCTTGATCAGTTGTTGTTGGTAGAAATCAATGACTTTCATGATTTGTCTGTGTGGGTTCTCTGCTCTAAATACTGTTTTTATAAATGCTGTCAGTTAAAGTAATTTGGGGATCTATAAACCAACAGTGTTTATCGATCCCCAATTTATCACTCTTGATAAAGCAACATCATATGCATCACATATTCAATGCACGTTTGTCAGTCGCCAAAGCTGCTTCTCTCACGACTTCTGACAAGCTTGGGTGTGGATGGCAAACGCGACCAATGTCTTCAGCGGCTGCTTTGAATTCCATCGCCACAGCGGCTTCAGCGATCAAGTCTGAGGCTGCTGCACCAACGATGTGAACGCCCAGGATCTCATCCGTTTGTGCGTCGGCTAAAACTTTCACGAAACCATCAGCTGAGCCCATGCCCAAGGCACGACCGTTGGCCGCGAATGGGAACTGACCTGGCTTATAGGCACGGCCTTCAGCTTTTAATTGCTGTTCGTTTTTACCAACCCAAGCGATCTCAGGAGATGTGTAGATCACCCAAGGAATGCAGTTGTAATCAATGTGTGGTTTTTGACCTGCGATCACTTCAGCCACCAAGACACCTTCGTCTTCAGCTTTGTGTGCCAACATCGGACCACGCACCACATCGCCCACCGCGTAAACGCCAGGAGCTGAAGTGGCACAAGTGTGATCATCGATAGGAATGAAACCGCGCTCATCCACCTTTAAACCGATCGCTTGTAGGTTCAAACCTTCAGTGTTTGGTACACGACCCACTGAGACGATCAAACGATCGCATTCAAGTTTTTGAGCTGCACCCGTGCTGTCTGTGTAAGCCACTGACACACCTTTTTTAGATGCTTTAACTTCACCAATCTTCACACCCAAATTGATGTTCAATCCTTGCTTAACAAATAGTTTGTGAGCTTCTTTGGCAACGCCTTCATCACAAGCACCCAAGAAGCTTGGTAAAGCTTCAAGGATCGTGACTTCAGCACCTAAACGACGCCATACTGAACCCAACTCAAGACCAATCACGCCAGCACCAATCACGCCTAATTTTTTAGGGGTGGCACCAAACTTGAGGGCACCTTCATTGTCACAAATCAATTCATTATCAACTGGCATGCCTGGCAAATGACGAGCTTTAGAACCTGTGGCAATGATGACGTTTTTAGCAGTTACTGTGCCAGCATCTTTACCGTCCACTGTGATTTGGTAGCCATCAGCGCCCTTACCTGCAAATGAAGCATGGCCTCTTAACAAAGTGATTTTGTTTTTGCGGAATAAGAACTGAATACCACCTGTCATCTTGCCAACGATGTCGTCTTTGCGAGCAATCATTTTTTTCACATCGATGCTGGCATCTTTAACGCTGATACCGTGATCACCAATGTGATGAGCGATGTTCTCAAACTCTTCAGAGCTGGCCAACAATGCTTTTGATGGAATACAACCAACGTTCAAGCAAGTACCACCCAAACGTGGCTCACCTTTTGGATCGTCATACGGATTGCTTTCAGCACACGCTACTTTGAAACCTAATTGAGCGGCACGAATCGCAGCGATGTAACCACCAGGGCCACCACCAATGACAACTACGTCAAAATTTTGACTCATAATTTTTCCTATTTCTCTTTGTCTTTGACTGTATGGATTAAAGGTCTAACAAAAGACGTGCTGGATCTTCCAACGCTTCTTTCATTGCAACCAAACCTAATACAGCTTCACGACCGTCAATGATGCGGTGGTCGTAAGACATCGCCAAATAGTTGATTGGGCGCACCACCACTTGACCGTTTTCAACAACAG
>JBEIOY010000171.1:0-2909 GCA_040377355.1 Burkholderiaceae bacterium
ATGATCAGCGCCTGGTATCACTTGAACGGTCAACTCTTGAGGTCTGGCCCAATCTAAAACACTGGAAAGAGGAATCACATCATCCACTTCACCATGGATCACAATCGTGTTCTTAGGCACCGGTGCAACATCCCACTTACCTGTTGCCGAGCCCACCATGATCAAGCGCTCAGGCGACATGCTCATTTCTTCTAAATGCTTCACAACATAACTACTAACGTAACTACCAAAAGAAAAACCGGCAATCACCAACGGCAATTCAGCAACCAGTAATGGCCAACCTTGCCCCTCTAACTCAGAAATCTCCTGCCAACCAAAAGAATCTTTCATCCAGGCAATGACAGCTAATAAATCTTGAGTTTCACCTTTGCCATCATCATGCACACCCTCAGATGCGCCAACACCCCTAAAGTTTGGCCTGACAGTCACATAATTTAATTGCGCAAAAGTACGAGCCAAAGTTTGCGCCACCTTGTTGTCCATCGTGCCGCCCAAGAGTGGATGTGGGTGCGCCACCAAAGCAATACCTCTTGGACGAAAATTTGCAGGGTCATGCTTCAAACCCTCCGGTAAATCCAAGGATGCTTCAATAATTCCGGCCGGGCCCTTTAAATGAATTTTGATGGTTCGATTCACTTAATCAATCCTTAATCGATCAACCACTTGGCCTTTAACAAAATGGGTATCAATGATTTCATCAATGTCGCTTTGATCGATAGCCGTATACCAAATACCTTCTGGATAAACTACCATCACAGGGCCATGAGCACAGCGATCTAAGCACCCCGCCTTGTTAATCCTCACCTTGCCTTGACCTGACAGGCCTAAGTCCTTACAACGACTCTTGGCATGCTCAAAAAGGCCCTGAGCGTTGTGCTGGGCACAACAGTCTTTGCCGTTTTCACGCTGGTTCAAACAAAAGAATAAGTGGTATTTAAAGTGGCTCATATTGAAAATTATATAGACGACTTGAGTTTCAAGCCTTTTATTAAAGATAAGCACGCTGCCACCGGCCAAATCCAAGCCAGCCATGACATCAAATGATTAAAGTGCAACAAACGACCTTGGCGCCACTCTTGTATGGTCACCAAATAGTATGGATTTTGTGGCAAAAAATTAACCAAAAAGAGCATCCCCAGTAAAGCGCAAACACCAATCAAATACAAATACACTCTATTCAGTTGCAAAACGCCAAACAATAGAATTGTTGAAAAAATCATTCCCCATAATGCGGGAGGCGTTAACCATGCGAAACTTTTATCAGCCCCAAACTGCATACCTGAAAACAAGCCCTTCAAAATAATGGTGGCAATCAGCAAACAAAACAACAGTGGTAATTTTGGCGCATCCTTGCGCATGGTTAATGCGATGCTGATGCCAGCAAAAATCCAAGCTAGCATGGTTGTGGCGATTTCAATGGTGGCAAAATTAAACGTACTTGTCCAAAGACTTGAGTTGGGCCATTTGGTTGCAAGCCCGCCCATGGCCAGCCATGCGGTTTGGGGATAAATTTGCGCCCACGGAAATGCCAGTAACAGCAAAATGCCGCTGGACCGAACCCCAAACCATTCAATCCTCTTTCTTTGAAAAACACTTCCAGAAAGCCAGGCAGGGTCCAAGGTGATGGCGACGAGTGCGCCTATTGCCACACCAGAAATATTCGCCCACCAATCAACATTGCTGGGTATTCGAGTGACCAACCAAGTCTGTAGAGATTCCAATCCCGCAGAAAGTAAAGCGCCAATGATGATTGACAACAACAGTGCGCGATAGGATTTCAGACGAGGATAAACAGCAAAAACAATTAAAAACCCTAGGGGCAAGTAACCCAAAATATTGGTGAATACATCAAATGATGTGATGTACTGAGGAATGGGTGCAAGGGTCCAATCTAAGTAAGTGGCACCCACACTGACATTGAAATTAAACGGATAAATACTGGCATAAATGATCAACAAAATATAAGAAAAGCACGCCATCCTCGCGGTTGGCATCGGCAAATCAGGCCAGTTAAGGCGTTGAGGTCTTTGAAAATTCCCTGTCATAACCACATAGTACCTACAATATTGATATGGCAATCAATTGGATCCTAGAAAGTGTTGATCAAAGTCCTTCAACCAACGAAGACTTGATGGCTCGGTGGCGAGCGAATCAACTATGGGAACCCGTTGCCAGAAAAGCCAGCGCGCAAACATCTGGCAAAGGTCGCCTTGGGAGATCTTGGATCAGCCACCCTCACCAAGCCCTGACATTCTCAGTTGCCTACCCTTTCAAAAAAAATATTTCTGAGCTATCAGGGTTAAGTCTTGCTTGCGGACTTGCCGTGATCAAAGGCATCAGTCAAGCCAGCGGCATTTCGCAAGAAGACTTAAAAAAATTAGGTTTGGGTCTCAAATGGCCTAATGATATTTTTTTCAATGACAAAAAATTGGCTGGCATGCTCTTGGAGGGCGGTCAGTTAAATTCAGGTCAATCAACTTGGTTAGTGATTGGCATTGGCATTAATTTGACTGCAAGCTCAGATCTAGAAAGCAGTATCCAACGCTCCATTGCAAGCCTGGATCAAATCAATAAAGTCTCAGTAATCGACGCCGATGTTTTATGGCTTGCCATACTCAAAGAGCTGGCAGAAACCATCGAAATTTTTGAACAACATTCATTTGCGAAGTTTCAAGAAGAATGGAACTCATGGGATATTTATAAAAATAAAACCTGTGTCATCATTCATAATGATCAAATCCAGCATGAGGGCTTTGAACGAGGGGTCGATGATCAAGGTCACTTACTCATTGAATCTGACAACAAAATGAAAAAAATTATCAGCGGCGATGTTTCCTTGAAGGCAAAAGCATGAGCATCCTGTTAATCGACATTGGTAACAGCAGACTTAAATGGGCCATATCTCCCAA
>JBEIOY010000040.1:0-9651 GCA_040377355.1 Burkholderiaceae bacterium
AAATACGCGTCATGAAATCACGCACGGATAATTGCTCACGGGTGATGGTGTGATGTTGATTGAGCTTGGCGCGATATAGAACATCCTTCCAAGCTGCTTGAATGTCATTCGGGTTGATATCAGGCCAAGTAACGGCCACAGCGGTATCAACGTGACCGCTGGCTTTATAAAAATCACGACCCAGTACTGGCATCTTATCGAGCTCTTGAGCGGCTAATTTCATGCGCTCATATTCAAGTAATCGTCTAACCAATTCTGCGCGAGGATCTTCTACCTCTTCATCGCTATCAGCTTTTTTCATTGGTAAGAGCATGCGTGATTTGATTTCAATCAACATGGCAGCCATCAATAAATACTCTGCAGCAAGTTCTAAGTTGGTGTGACGAATTTGTTCAATATAGCCAAGGTATTGCTTGGTTACCTCAGCCATCGGGATATCTAAAACATTGAAATTCTGTTTACGGATCAAATAAAGCAAAAGATCCAGCGGGCCCTCAAAAGCCTCTAAGAAAACCTCTAGGGCGTCGGGCGGAATATATAAATCAGAGGGAAGCTTGAATAAGGGCTCCCCGTAGAGCCTGGCAAAAGACTCTGACATGCCATCAGTGACATCAGGAATGGCAGTAATTAAATCACTCATTGATAAACGTACGCTTTTTGCTTTACGCGAGCTGCTTTTTGACGCTCTTGTTCTTCTGGACTGATGGGGGCTTTATCCCATAAAAGGGCGCGCCCCTCTTGCTGAGCCTGCTCTAGCTGGGGGTTTTGAGCTTTTAGCTCTTCCAAAAAATGGGTGATATTTGATTTGTATTGGGCCATAGTTTGTCAATTGTAGCGATTTAGCAGAATCAACTGCCTACAATTAACTTACAGGCATCGGCACTGAGCTTTTTGGCCCGCTCAAAGGCCATGTCCAAGGTTTCTAGACTGTTCTCTGGACCAATCTCGTCAATGAAGCCGCTGCGCACCATCAATGATGATGGCTGGCTGTTAGCGCAACAAACCAAGAGTTGGCCACCATGTTTGTTGAGGGATTTGTTCAGTGCTTTTAATGCGTCAATGCCGCTGGTATCAATATTGATCAATTGATGCATTTCTAAAATGATCACCGTTGGTTTTGAACGCGTGGAGTCTTGAGGATTGAATAAATCCTCGACTTTGTCGATGGCTCCAAAAAATAAAGAGCCGTAAATACCATAAGCCTCAACACTATTTTTTAAATTAACTGAATCATTGAGCGGCAAATCTTCTTCACTAACAAAAGATGCTGGAAGTTCTAATTTTTCAATTTGAGTCAATGATGAAATTCTATAAATGAAAAAGATACACGCTAAAACCAGGCCAACTTCTAGGGCCACGGTCAGATCAAAAATGATCGTTAAGAAGAACGTACCAAGCAAAATCAATTGATAGGTGATATGAAATTGTTTTGAGCGTTTGAATTCATTGAAATCAAACATATTCCAGGCGATGTAAATCAAGATGCCTGCCAAGCATGACATAGGAATATGACTGGCAAAGGGGGCCGCAATGATCATGATCAATAAAATCACCACCGCATGAATCACCCCAGACACGGGTGTTTTTGCCCCCGCCTTGGCATTAGTCGCGGTTCTGGCAATGGTTCCCGTTACTGGTAGTCCGCCAAAAAATGGCACCACCATGTTCGCAATGCCTTGCCCCATTAATTCTTGATTGGGGTCGTGTTTGTCGTCACTCAAGGTATCTCCAACCCGCGCACAGAGTAAAGATTCAATTGCGCCAAGAATGGCAATGGTGAGTGTTGGAGCAAAAAGTTGTTTGGCTGTTTCCCAATTGAAGGCCGGTATCTTGGGGCTTGGTATTTGATTGGGCAACTCCCCAAAGCGACTACCAATCGTTTCTACTGGTATATCCAACAGATACACCAAGATGGTGATCATCAGTAGGGCAACAATGATGCCCGGAACAAAGCTGATGGGTTGCCAAATACGTGCGATCAAGCCACTGACTTTAGGCCACAAAATGATCAAAGCCAAAGTACCCAAAGTGATCAAAAAGGCAAAAAGATTCGCGGTGTTGGCGTATTGATAAAACGCATGAATTTGCGAGAAGAAATCCGCCGGTAATTTCTCAATTTGCAAACCAAACGCATCTTTGATTTGAGACAAGCCAATCAACACAGCAATACCGCTGGTGAAGCCGATGATGATGGCTACGGGAATGAATCGAATCAAGTTGCCCACACGGAACAAGCCCATGGTGAACAACAAAACTCCAGCAAAGAATGTTGAAAGTATTAAGTTTGCTACGCCATAGCGTTCAACAATCGCGTACACGATCACCACGAATGCGCCTGCGGGGCCACCAATTTGAACTTTGCTGCCACCGAAGACTGAAATTAAAAAACCACCAATGACCGCAGAGATCAAGCCGGCTTCAGGTTTTAATCCGGAGGCAATCGCAAATGCAATGGCCAAAGGGAGTGCAATCACGCCAACTGTGATGCCACTGCTTAAATCGCTGATGAATATTTGGCTGTTGTAGCCTTTGGTGGCGTTGACGATTTTGGGTCGAAAACGCGCTAAGTTCATCATTGTTGATTGGCTTCTATGAGCTTTTCTATCATCGCAGGATCAATGCGGGTCATCAGGTGTTGATAAGGGTTGATTGCCTGCTTTGATGTTAGAGATTTGTTCACATCACCCCAAGACATTGGTGCAATGTTGAAGAATTTTTCAACACCCGCAGCCACATTTGGCACCACGGGCTTGAGGTACACAGTCAAGCGTCTGAACGCTTCTAAAGTGATGCTGCAGATCGTTTGTAGTTCTTGTTCTTTGCTCGGATCTTTGGCGATTTCCCATGGCTTATTGCTATCAACAAAGCCGTTGACCAAATCGGCCAACTCCATCACGCGACGCAAGGCTTTTGCGTATTCACGAGTTTCATATAATTCGGCGATTTCATCTTTGGCATCAGCTAATTGACCCAATAGTGGGTGACTCATCGCTGCATCATCAACAATGCCACCAAAGCGTTTAACCAAGAAGCCAGCACTGCGACTGGCGATATTGATATATTTACCTAATAAGTCACTGTTCACGCGTGCGGTGAAGTCTTGCAAATTCAAATCCAAATCTTCCATGCTGGCATTGAGCTTGGCCGCAAAGTAATAACGCAACCACTCTGGGTTCAAACCGCATTCAATCACGCTGTGGGCAGTGATGAAGGTGCCACGTGACTTGCTCATTTTTTCGCCATCAACTGTTAGGAAGCCGTGAGCAAAAACATTGGTCGGCGTGCGATACCCAGAAAAATGCAAAGTGGCTGGCCAGAACAAAGTGTGGAAATACAAAATATCTTTACCAATGAAGTGGTACTGCTCAGTGGTCGTATCTGGCTTGGTCCATTCGTTAAAGTCCAGACCTTTTTGTTGGCAAAGATTTAAAAAGCTCGCATAGTAGCCAATTGGTGCATCCAACCACACATAAAAATATTTACCTGGCGCATCTGGAATCTCAAAGCCAAAGTAAGGCGCATCCCTGGAGATGTCCCAATCACCTAATTGGCTCTCACCTGGCTTGCCCACCCATTCTTTCATTTTGTTGCGAGCTTCAGCTTGTAATGGAGTTTTAACTTGAGTCCATTCTCTGAGGAAGTTTTCGCAACGTGGGTCAGATAACTTAAAGAAGTAGTGATCGGATATTTTGCGTATCGGTGTAGCACCGCTGACCACGGAGACTGGATTCTTGAGATCAGTTGGAGCATAAGTCGCGCCACACTTTTCGCAAGAATCGCCATATTGATCTTTGGCGCCACACTTAGGGCACTCGCCTTTGATGAAGCGATCTGGCAAGAACATTTCTTTCACTGGGTCATAAGCTTGTTCAATGGCACGCTTCTCAATGAAGCCGGCATCTCGCAGCTTGATATAAATTTCTTCAGAGAGTGTTTTATTTTCGTCGCTGTCTGTTGAGTAGTAATTATCAAAAGAAACCAAGAAATCATCAAAATCTCTTTTATGTTCTTTCCAAACAGTGGCAATCAGCTCTTTGGGCGTGATACCTTCTTTTTCGGCGCGCAACATGATCGGAGTACCATGCGTATCGTCTGCGCCAACGTAGTGAACTTCGTGCCCACGCATTCTCTGGAAGCGAACCCAAATGTCAGTTTGTATGTATTCCACCAAGTGACCAATGTGTATTTGACCATTGGCATAAGGAAGGGCTGAAGTGACTAAAATTTGGCGCATAGGCATGGATTTTAGTCTGCGGATATAGTTGAGAGCTGAAAAAACAAAAAAAGTACTAGGAGATAGCAGTGACGGTAACAGTAGAAAACATACAAAATGCGCTTAAAAGCGTTATAGATCCTAATACTGGCAAAGATTTGATTTCTTCTAAATCTGCTAAAAATATCAAGGTAGATGGCTCTGATGTGAGTTTGGATGTGGTTTTGGCTTATCCAGCCAAGAGCCAGATTGACCTTATACGAAAACTGGTTATTACCACTTTGCGCGAGGTATCTGGGGTTAAAAACGTTAGCACCAATGTGACCATGAACATCGTGGCTCACACCGTTCAACGCGGCGTTAAATTAATGCCCAATGTAAAAAATATCATCGCAATATCCAGCGGCAAGGGTGGCGTGGGTAAATCCACCACAGCGGTTAACTTGGCTTTGGCCTTGGCCGCAGAGGGCGCCACGGTTGGTATTTTGGATGCTGATATCTATGGCCCAAGTCAGCCAATGATGTTGGGTATCACGGGTCGTCCAGAATCAATTACTGAGAACACCATTGAGCCGATGGAAGGTCATGGCTTGCAAGCCAGTTCCATTGGCTTTTTGATTGATCCAGATAGTCCAATGGTTTGGCGTGGCCCAATGGTCACGTCGGCGCTTGAGCAGTTACTGCGTCAAACTAATTGGCGTGATGTGGATTATTTGATTGTTGATATGCCCCCAGGCACAGGCGACATTCAATTGACCTTGTCGCAAAAGGTGCCTGTCACAGGCGCTGTGATTGTGACAACCCCGCAAGATATCGCTTTGTTGGATGCGCGCAAGGGCCTCAAGATGTTTGAGAAGGTGGGCATTCCGATCATTGGCGTTGTTGAGAACATGAGCATTTATATTTGTCCTAACTGTGATCATCAAGAGCATATTTTTGGTCAGGGCGGTGGTCAAAAAATGTGTAAAGACTACGGCGTGGATTTCTTGGGCAGCTTGCCATTGAATTTGTCGATTCGTGAACAGGCTGACTCTGGCCGCCCAACGGTGGTGGCAGATCCTGATGGTGCTATCAGTGCTATTTACAAAGGAATTGCTCGCAAGATCGCGATTCAAGTGGCCGAGATGTCAAAAGACATGAGCAGCAAATTCCCTAGCATTGTTGTGCAGAACACTTAATCATGAAACTACAACTTGCCGTTGTGATGCGCAAAGATTTCATCGATAACCCATGGCAGTCTTATCGTTGGGTTTTGGATGAAGTGGTTTATGACGTCGGCCAGTTTGCTCATAAAAAGCCAGATCACATTCTCTCGGATCGCCCAGCCATATGTATGCGAAGCGATGAAACAACTGAACGATGGCTTTACACAGGTTTTGAGATTCAGTTATACAAAGATGAGGCCGAGGGCTATTACTTGAATTCAACTTCAACACACCCTGCATGGTTTGTGATGTGGCGTCTTGAAGATCATCCAAATGGTGGCGACCCAATCGCTGTGCCACATTTTTTGAGCATCAGTTATTACGAAGCGGGCCGCTTACTGGATGGTGGCGAGACCGTTGAAAATGTTCCATTGGATTCAGACACTGCTCAATGGTTATCAGACTTTGTGATGGAAAACTACAAGCCTGAGCCTAAGAAACGCGCTCGCCCCGCTTCATTCAAGGGCGCGCATAGACCAAAAGACGAGGCTAACTAATGGCCGGCTTTTTAAATCGTTGGTCCAAGAAGAAATTAGGTGCCGAGCCTGAGGTATCACCGTCAGAGTTATCTGAGGGTCAAGTACCTGTTCAACCAAAAAAATCTGCTGATGTCCCCACTCAAGACTCAAAGGGCCCAAAAGATGTTGAGGCTGCTGCGCCTCTAACTAAAACACCAGAGGCAATGCCCACCCTTGAGGATGTTTTAAAGCTAACCCATGATTCTGATTTTTCTGCTTACGTTAAACCAGGCATTGATCCTGAAGTACAAAGAGAGGCGATGAAAAAGCTTTTTTCCGATCCGCGCTACAACATCATGGATGGCTTGGATATTTACATTGATGATTATTCGAAGGCAGACCCAATTCCTTTAGAGATGCTCAAATCAATGAATCAATCAAAAATGCTTGGCTTATTTAAAACAGCCGAAGAAAAGCTGGCTGATGCCGAGGATGAGCGCATTGAAAGAGCCGAGTATCACGAGCGCTTGAGGATTTTAGAAGAGAAAGAGGCTGCGGACGAGAAAGCCCTGTCTGATGCAAATTCAGAGACTGATGAAAGCCCTAGTGCTATAAATGCTGAAAATTCGGCAAAATCACCAGATTCAGCAGAATTAAATGAGTCTCGAGAATCAACAGAAGTGCCAGCAGTAAATGCAGAAATAAAGATAGATTTAAAAACTCAAACAAAAACATAAAAAGCCAGATGTATTAGATTCAATGGCTGAAGGTAGAGGATGACAAAGAAGACGCTCGTTTGTAGCTGTAATCAAACCATGCCCATAGATATCGTTCAGATAGCTAAGGGGATGGGTGTTGACAGTAAAAACATTTCGCTCAATAACGCCTTGTGCAGACAAGAGGTTGGTACTTTCATTGCTGCCTCTCAAGGGTCGGACGAGATTGTGATTGCTTGTACTCAAGAGAAGCGTCTATTTGATGAAGTCGCCAGTGAACAAGAAAAGCCACTGATTGCACCAATTAAGTTTGTCAATATCCGTGAGACCGGTGGTTGGTCTGCTGATGCAAAAAACTCCATGCCAAAGATCGCAGCCTTATTAGCCATGGCCTCTTTGCCTGAACCGGATTCAGTGAACACAGTCAACTATCAAAGTGGTGGACGAGTATTGGTGATTGGTCCAGGAGATGCTGCTATTCAATGGGCTGAGCGTTTATCCAAAAATATGAGTGTTGGTGTGCTGTGTACTGATAAAGGTTCATTGCCCCAGCTTCGCGAGTTTCCGGTTTACAGCGGCAAGATCAAAAATCTCAAAGGTTATCTTGGCGCATTTTCAGTTGAGTGGACCCAAGAGAATCCAATTGATCTTGAGTTATGTACTCGCTGTGGTGCTTGCGTGGATGCTTGCCCAGAGGATGCGATTGATCTGAGTTATCAAATTGATTTAAATAAATGTAAGAGCCATCGTTCTTGCGTTAAAGCTTGCTCTGCGATCGGCGCCATTAATTTTGATCGCGTTGATACAAGTCGCACTGATTCATGGGATTTGATTTTTGATTTATCAAAAGAGCCAGTCTTGAAGATGAGTCAACCTCCCCAAGGGTATTACGCCCCAAAATCAGACCCTTTGGATCAAGCCATTGCAGCATCTGAGTTAATGGGCATGGTGGGCGAATTTGAAAAGCCTAAATTTTTTGCCTATAACGAAAAAGTTTGTGCTCATGGACGCAACGGCAAAGTAGGTTGCTCTGCCTGCGTCGATGTTTGCTCTACACAAGCCATTGAATCTCAATTCAGAGATGGTAAAGGAACCGTCAAGGTCAATCCAAATCTTTGTATGGGTTGCGGTGCATGTGCCACGGTATGTCCTTCAGGCGCGATGCGTTATAACTATCCAAGCGTTCCGTATCAAGGTCAGCAGATCAAAGTGATGACCAAAGCCTATCAAGCGGCTGGCGCAAAATTGGCGCCTAGTTTGCTTTTGCACAGTAATGGCAAGGGTCAAGAGTTGATTCAGTCTGTGGGACGTCTCGCAGCCACAGATAAAGCAAAACATAAAGGTTTGCCAGCTCATTTGATTCCGCTTGGTTTGCATCACAGCGCATCAACTGGCATGGACTTGTGGTTGGGTAGCTTGGCTCATGGTTTTGCGCAAGTCGCAATTTTGTTAAGCGGCGATGAAGCACCTGAATATCAGCAAGCATTAGCCACTCAAGTGGCGGTTGCGCAATCGATGCTTGAAGGCTTGGGTTACGCCAAAGACAGCATTGTTCTGTTGCAAGCTGATAGCCCTCAGGCTTTAGAAAAACAAGTTGAAGGCTTGGTTGCAAAAGCAGCCCTATGCCCAGCAGCAACTTTTGCGTTTGCCAATGAGAAGCGCGAAACATTAGAGGCTGCTTTAGAACATTTGATGTTGCACGGTTCAATCAAAGTCACCGCTGAAAAGCCGCTTGCTTTAGCAGCAGGCTCTCCAATTGGCGGCGTGATTGTTAATAAAGATACTTGTACTCTGTGTATGTCATGCGTGGGCGCCTGCCCTGAAAGTGCTTTACGCGATAACCCAGATGCACCACAGTTGTCGATGATTGAGCGCAACTGCGTGCAGTGTGGTTTGTGTGTTCAAACCTGCCCAGAAAATTCTTTGACTCTGGCGCCGCGTTTGCAAACGACTGAGATCAGAAAAAAGACTGTGGTGCTCAACGAAACAAAACCTTTTCATTGCGTCAGCTGCGGTAAAGCATTTGGCACTCTGAAAATGGTTGAGTTGATGGTTGGTAAGTTGTCATTGCACGCTGCGTTCTCGGGGGCAGCCACTGAGCGTCTCAAAATGTGCAGTGACTGTCGCGTGATTGACATGATGAATAAACCTAATGAAAACGATGTGGTCTGATGAGTGATATGGAAAAAAAATTAGATGAAGAAGTCGCTGCTTTAAGTGCAGATGGTTTAGAGGAAGATGTTGCCCGCGCAGACCTTTATGGTTTATTGGCGTCGCTTTTCTATCAAGCTCCTGACGATGATTTATTGCACCGTATTGCCGCATCTGCTGCTTATGGCACTGGATCTGAGGCGCCTGACAGTGCAACCCTGACTCAAGCGTGGGATGAATTGGTCCGAGTTGCTTCATCTTCTACCGCTCAGGAATGGGCGGATGAACATCAAGAGCTTTTTATTGGCATTGGTAAGCCAGAGGTTTTTTTATACGGGTCTTTTTACCAATCAGGTTTTTTGAATGAAAAACCATTGGTGCGTTTGCGCGACTCCCTTCAAGAGTTAGGCCTAGAGGCTGCTGAAGATATCACTGAGAGCGAAGATCACATTTCTTCGCTGTGCGAAGTGATGCGTTATTTGATTGCTGGAGATGATTTGGCAATCGCCAACTTAACTCAGCAGAAAAAGTTTTTTGATGAACACATGCGCTCATGGGTACAGGAATTGTGCGATGCAACAGAAGTTCACCCTTCAGCCAATCATTACAAGTCAGTTGCGATGTTGGCTAAAGCCTTTTTTGAGGTTGAAGCATATGCCATGGACATGGTTGAATAAAGTTATAAAAAATCAATCTATTTTTTACTTAAACATTACTGGAAAAAGGCTTGCTAAATGAGACACAGCAAGCCTTTTGAGTTAGGGAAACCACCTATCAAAAAAAGCCTTTGACTTGTGCAAAAAAAATAAGAAACGTTTATAGTTAGACCATAAATGCAAGTGTTACTTTTGTAATTTAGTGGCAGATTGTTAAGAATTAATAGGAGATAGTTATGAGTGAAAACAAAC
>JBEIOY010000163.1:0-3065 GCA_040377355.1 Burkholderiaceae bacterium
CCATACTCATGAAAGCTCACCAATAGGCCCAGTGCCACCAAAAACGCCAATAAACTCCAAATCACAGTCATGCGTGTAATCCTTTGACCATTGTTTGGGCTTGTTCACGGGCCACATTGTCGGCTTCAAGAATGCCGTCAAGACTCATTGCGCCACTGACCTGTGTTTGATTTAAAACGCGCTCAACCAATTCTGCAATCTGTGTGAATCGAATCCTATGATTCAAGAAAGAATCAACCGCGACCTCATTGGCAGCATTCAAGATAGCTGGCGCTAAGCCGCCAGCAGATAGAGCTTTGTAGCTCAGGGACAAGCAAGGAAAGCGACTCAAATCAACAGGCTCAAAACTCAAATCATGAGCCAATGTGAAATCTAACTCTTTGACGCCAGCATCGATTCTTAAAGGCCAGCCCAAGCCATAAGCGATCGGCGTTTTCATATCAGGTTGGCCAAGTTGCGCAATCACAGACCCATCAATGTATCTGACCATTGAATGAACCACGCTTTGCGGATGAATTAAGACCTTGATCTGTTCAGAAGACAAACCAAATAAATGATGCGCCTCGATGACTTCTAAACCTTTATTCATCATGGTGGCTGAATCAACGGAAATTTTTCGACCCATGATCCAGTTTGGGTGCGCGCATGCTTGATCAGGAGTCACTTCTTTTAGCTGGTCTAAAGAATGATTTCTGAATGGGCCGCCTGAGGCGGTCAATAAAATCTCTTTAACGCCCAAGGATGCATATTTACCTCGAGAGCCACCATTAGAAGTGTTTGCATCAGGCAAACATTGATAAATCGCATTGTGCTCACTGTCTATTGGTAAGAGCTCGGCACCGCTGCTAGCAACCGCCGACATGAAGATATCGCCCGCCATCACTAATGCTTCTTTATTGGCCAATAAAATCCGCTTACCTAATTTAGCCGCTTCAATGGTTGGTAGCAAACCTGCTGCTCCAACAATCGCCGCCATCACCGTATCAACAGAAGTCAATGTTGAGGCAGTCACCAAGGCCTCTGCTCCATGTTCAACCGAGATGTTGAGGCCCATGGTTTTCAATTGAGCATTCAAACGATTAGCAGCATCTGCCGAACCAAGCACCACCATTCTTGGTTTGAATTCTGCGCACTGCTTTGCGAGAAGTTCAATATTTGAATGTGCTGTTAAAGATTCAACTTTGAACAAATGAGGGTGAGCTCGAATCACATCCAGTGTACTGACCCCAATCGATCCTGTTGAACCAAGAACGCAAATATGTCTCATGGTTTAGCTCGCCATCAAAATAATCAAGCCTGCCAAAGGCAATACTGGCAAAAGAGCATCAATTCGATCTAGAAAACCACCATGACCAGGTAACAATGCACTGCTGTCTTTGACTCCGGCAACCCGCTTGAGCTGAGACTCAAACAAGTCGCCTTGAATGCTCATAGCCACACACAGAGCCGTCACAAGGATCATGCCTGACCAACCCCAAGATGACTGAATCAAAGCAAAGAAATTATCTTGCGTATAAGGATGATCAGCAAACAAAGTGGCACCCAGCACGCCGATCGCCATCACCAATAAATAACCGCCAACCGCACCTTCAATCGATTTACCAGGACTGAGTTGTTTGGCCAATTTGTGTTTGCCAAATGCTTTGCCAGCAAAATATGCGCCAATATCAGCAGCCCACACCAGAACAAGCACGGATAAAAATAATGCCATGCTCACAGCGCGCAAATGCATCAATGCAAACCAACAGGCTGGCAGGATGAATAAGCCAGTCGCCGCCAAAGGCCAACGCCATGATTGAAGTGATAGCTGTAAAGATTGCTTCATGATGAATGGCACTACCAGCAACCAAAAGCCCAAGGTCAACCAAAGAAGAATTTTGACAGCATCGATGTCGGCATACATCAACCAAGCCACCAAATTAAGTAGGCATAAACCTGCGTATGAAAATGCTCTGCGTTGATTATCCGGGAACAACAATCTCCACCATTCCCATGCAGCCAAAGTAATTACAAGTGCAATTAAAGCGCCTAAATACATCAATGGGGCAAACCAGAGCACCGGTAAGAAAATACCTAAAAGAGCAATCGCGGTGGTGACTCTGGTTTTTAGCATGTTGTTCTATTTTTCTGCGTCAATCACTTGAGCGCTGGTGCGCCCAAAACGACGCTCACGCTCTCGGTACCAAGCAAAGGAAGTTTGTAGCGCCTTGGCATCAAAATCAGGCCATAGTAAGTCTGTGAAATAAAGCTCTGTATAAGCTAACTGCCAGAGTAAAAAGTTACTGATTCTTTGTTCGCCACCCGTTCTGATAAACAGATCTGGTTCTGGTGCATAAGACATTGATAAATGAGGCGTTAATAAAGCTTCCGTTACTCCCTCAGGAGGTATGGCTGGATTTGCTTTCAGACAGGCTGACACCGCTTGCAACATGTCCCAACGCCCGCCGTAGTTCGCAGCGATAGTGAGATTCAGGCCTGTGTTATTAGCAGTTTTTTCTTCTGCTTGTACGACTCGCTCTTGAATCTGTTGATCAAACTTGGTGAGATCACCCACCACTCTTAAGCGAACATTGTTCTTATCAAGACGAGAAACTTCTTTTTCTAATGCAGTTAAAAATAACTTCATTAAAAAACCAACTTCTTCAGCAGGCCTGCGCCAGTTTTCTGAACTAAAAGCAAAAAGAGTCAAATACTCAACACCCAGATCACCGCATTCTTTGACGATCTCTCTGACAGTATTGAGTCCTTGTGAGTGTCCTGCAACTCTTGGTAAAAAACGCGTGGTTGCCCATCGACCATTACCATCCATGATGATGGCAAGGTGTTTAGGAATGCTCGCCACATCAGGCACAGCCAAAGTTGTGCTGATGTGAGAGGGGTTGGCTTTTTTGACCATATAAAGACTATTTAAGCGCTGCCTAAACGGTCATGATCTCTTTATCTTTGTCAGAAACAATCTTGTCAATTTCAGCAACAAAACGATCTGTCATTTTTTGAACTTCGTCTTGTGAGCGGCGCTCATCATCTTCTGAGATTTCTTTATCTTTCGCTAATTTTTTTAAAGA
>JBEIOY010000227.1:0-1679 GCA_040377355.1 Burkholderiaceae bacterium
CCTGATTCAATCTTTTGACGCTCGTGATAACTTTTGACTCTGGCAGCTGCGGCTTCTAAAGCGGTTCTCTGATCTTTTGGTAAAGACTCAAGCGCTGCGAATAATTCTGTTTTTGTAATTTCTAATGATTTGATTGAAGAGGCTTGCTCTTTAGGCAAACGATCAAACTGCTGCGTATATTCCAAAACGGCTTTGTCGCCACGCGCCTTAACATCAGCCAATATTTTTGCTACTGTCAAATCAATCGCTGCATCGTCTGCCGCATCAAAAGCCAATAACTTTTTGAGCGCTTGCGAAAAATCAGCGTCTTGACTATTGAATTGGCGAACAATTTTGCTCATGATCAGAGCATCACACTTTTGAAAATGCGTCTAATAAAGCTTGCAAATCAGAACGGCGTCTTTTGTAAGCCGCTTGATTAACAACTAAGCGAGAGCTGATTTGACTGATCACTTCAACTTCTTTCAATTGATTTGCTTTTAAAGTGTTGCCAGTGGAGACTAAATCCACAATCGCATCCGCCAAGCCAACCAATGGACCCAACTCCATCGAGCCATACAATTTGATCAAATCAACGTGAACACCTTTATTAGCAAAGTGTTCGCGTGCTTGTTCGACATACTTTGTCACCACACGCAAACGAGCGCCTTGGCGAACTGCGTTCGCATAATCAAATCCTTCACGAACAGCGACTGACATGCGGCATTTTGCAATACCCAAATCGATTGGCGCATACAAACCATCCATGCCATGCTCAGCCAATACATCATAACCAGCCACCCCTAAATCAGCGGCACCGTACTGCACATACGTTGGCACATCTGAAGCTCTGACGATGATCACCCTTAGATTGGGGCTGGAAGTTGATAGGATTAATTTGCGTGAAGACTCAGGATCTTCAGACACAGTGATGCCCGCCTTTGCCAGCATCGGCAAAGTTTCATCAAAGATACGGCCTTTGGATAAGGCCAATGTAATCATTTTGGACATGGCTCTATTATTTCACGCGAACGATGTTAGCGCCAACTGCAGCTAATTTTTTCTCCATCCGGTCATACCCACGGTCCAAATGGTAGATACGGTCGACAATTGTTTCGCCTTTAGCGGCCAAGCCAGCAATCACCAAACTGGCAGATGCCCGCAAATCTGTGGCCATCACAATGGCCCCTGACAGGGCTTTCACACCCTCGGTGGTGGCAGTATTGCCCTCAATCACAATATTGGCGCCTAAGCGGTTCAGCTCTTGAACGTGCATGAAGCGATTTTCAAAAATAGTTTCCGTGACCCGCGATGTGCCAGTTGCAATGGCGTTCATGGCCATGAACTGGGCTTGCATATCGGTTGGAAACGCTGGATATTCAGAAGTTTTAAAACTAACGGCCTTTGGACGTTGATTCATGGTCACATGGATCCAATCAGCCCCTACTTCAATCTTTAAACCCGCTTCGCGCAATTTATCAATCACCACATCCAAGGTATCAGGTCGGGCATTTTTAATCATCAAATCGGCGCCTAACTCACCCATGGCACCTGCCACGCACATGAATGTGCCTGTTTCAATACGATCTGGAATGATGCTGTGCTCAGCACCGTGCAAAGCTTTAACTCCCTGGATGATCAAACGATCAGTGCCAAGGCCCTTGATGTTGGCGCCCATCTTGATCAGCAATTCTGCCAAA
>JBEIOY010000092.1:0-5934 GCA_040377355.1 Burkholderiaceae bacterium
CCAGCCTTCAAAGACTTGATCATGTCTTGAGTTAACTCAAATCTCAAGAAATGAACGGATGATGTCTTGTCAGCGGTTGTGCGATCCAAATCTTCGTTGGCAATCGCATAGACGCGGGCTTGACCTTCAACCTCAACAAAAACACGGTGCTCAATACCAATTAGTTTGGACAGAGCAATCTTGCGATCTGCTTCATTCACGTACTCTAACTTCATGGTCACTTTGAAATTGGTGCCATCAGGCACCAATGCATTGTAAGTTTCCATTTCATCTTGAATACCTTCATCTTCAAAGATTTTCTCAACGCGCAGCATTTCTTGAATCTGGTATTGCATCAAATACTTGTTCTCAAAAATCATATTGAGATGCTCACCCAAAATCACGGTTCTCTTTTTACGCTCGGCAATCGCCTTAAGACGCATTTCAGGGCGTGCTTTGTAATACGCCTCTAGCGATAGTAAATCTTCGCGCTTGATCTTACCCATTGTCATCTCCATCTAACTACTCCTAACGATTCAATTAAAGGCCGTATGCCTTAGCTAAAAGAGAAATTGGATGAGCCATTTGCGACTTCTTCATCCCGCCCTCTTCCATACCTTGTTCAATGTGGTGTCCAGCTAACTGGCAGTCTGAGCTGATGAAATCAGGCTCAGTGCTTGCCATATTTTTAAACACTGGCTTACCAATCTTCATGGCAGTCTTGTGGAACTCTTTCTTCACGCCCCAAGTACCAGCATGACCCGAGCAACGCTCAACCACATTCACTTCTGTACCAGGAATCATTTGTAGAGTTTCTAGTGTTTTTTTACCAACGTTTTGCACACGCAAGTGGCAAGGTATTTGGTAACTCACTTTGCCCAACTCCACTTTGAAATCATTCTTTAATAAGCCATCTTTATTCCGCGCCACAAGGTACTCAAACGGATCCCACATGGCTTCTTTGACCAACTGGACATCAGTTTCATCCGGGAACATCAAAGGCAATTCTTGTTTGAACATCAATGTGCATGATGGAATTGGAGTCACAATCGCATAACCCTCTTTAGCCAATTTAGCCAATTGTGGAATGTTGATGTCTTTGTTTTTAGCAACAGACTCCAAATCACCCATCTCTAACTTTGGCATACCGCAACAAGCATCTTTTTCAACCAATTTGTAAGGGATCTCGTTGTGAGCCAAGATCTTTAACAAATCTTGACCAATACCCGGTTCGTTGTAATTGATAAAGCATGTTGAATACACCGCAACCTTGCCTGGTGTTTTTGCGCCAGCTTTCACGGGCCATACTGCAGACTCTTTAGCTACTTGCTTGAATGTTTGTGGAGCATATTCAGGGATCCACGCATCTTTATCAACACCCAAAGTTGCTTCCATCACAGAGCGCATGACTTTGGTGCTATTCACTGCATTAACGGCCTTGGTCACAATTGGAATGCCGGCAAAGCTACCCATCTTGTCGGTTGATGACAATAGGTTGTCACGGAAAGTTGTTTCACCATTCTTGTGTTTGATCGCTTTGGCACGCAACATCAAGTGTGGAAAATCAAGATTCCAAACGTGTGGTGGTGTGTATGGGCACTTGGTCATGTAACAAAGGTCACACAAGTAGCACTGATCTACAACTTTGTCATAATCCTTCTTGTCAACACCATGAACTTCACCATCTTCAGTGGCATCAACCAAATCAAATAATGCAGGAAATGATCCGCACAAGCTCACGCAGCGACGGCAGCCATGACAAATATCAAATACACGCTCTAACTCGGTATCAAGAGATTCTTGATTATAAAAATCAGGGTTTTTCCAATCAAGGGCGTGCCTTGTTGGGGCCTCTAAGTTACCTTCTCTCTGACTCATGACTATTTACTTTCTGTATTTTTAATTTTGTATGTTTAGTTACTTAACTAATTTAATTAGTTTATTCACTCAACTTAAGACTCTTTATGAGATTCCCGAGATTTACATCTCAGGAATCCTTAAAAAGCCTTTAGAACATCAAGCGTATTACGCTTCTAATGTGTCCAAAGCTTTCTGGTAACGGTTAGCGTGTGAACGCTCAGCCTTTGCCAAAGTCTCGAACCAATCAGCGATCTCGTCGAATCCTTCGTCACGGGCTGTCTTAGCCATACCAGGGTACATATCTGTGTACTCGTGTGTCTCACCATGAACAGCAGCTTCTAAAGCTTCTCTTGGTGTACGGCCTGGAAGACCTGTACCTGGCTCACCTGCTCCGCCTTCGATCAAGAATTCCATATGACCGTGGGCGTGACCAGTTTCACCTTCAGCTGTTGAGCGGAACAATGCTGCTGTGTCGTTCTCACCAGCGATGTCGCACATGTTCGCGAAATACAAGTAACGGCGGTTAGCCATTGACTCACCAGCAAAAGCTTCTTTCAAGCTTTGCTCTGTTTTACTACCTTTTAATGTTGGCATTTTTCACTCCTATCGATAGATTGAACTTCTAAGTCGGTTACGATAGCAATCTGTACATAGAAATCTAAATACACACAGCCATCTAACGAGACAGACGTAGTTTATGTCTAAAGCAACATGATAGTTAAATTGTATTTATTAATTTTTCTGATAGTTTTTAACTAACATCAATCACTAAACATAAGTTATTGTTTTTAAATGGATTTAAATTACTTTTTCCTGGCAACGAGCATTGTTGCCCTCGCCGAAATTGGCGATAAAACCCAGCTTTTGTCCCTCATGCTGTCCGCAAGATACAAAGATCACCACTGGGCCATCATTGGGGGGATTTTTATTGCCACCCTCCTCAATCACGCTTTGGCAGCCTTCTTAGGAAGTGCCATTTCTGCATGGATCAGCCCAGAAGTCATGAAATGGATCTTGGGTGGTGGTTTTATTGCCCTGGGTTTATGGCTTTTAATCCCCGACAAACTTGATGGTGATGAAGAGGCCCCTCCAACTCGCAGCGCCTGGAAAGTCTTCACCATCACCACCTCATTATTTTTTATCGCTGAAATGGGCGATAAAACCCAAGTGGCTACAGTGGCTTTAGGTGCACGCTATGATGATTTATTGGCCGTGGTGATGGGCACAACCGTTGGCATGATGCTTGCAAATGCTCCTGCAGTATGGCTAGGGAAAAAATTCACGAAAGCATTGCCTATCAAGTGGGTGCATGGCATTGCCGCAGTCATCTTCATTGGCATTGGCGTGGCGACATTATTTGTGACGTTTTAATCAACCTTTATAACAATTAAATTGCTTTAACTATTTAACCAAAGATCATTGAAGAGACATTGAATGGCACGCACAGAAAACCCAATCACCTTCCTAAGAAGTGAATACAAAGCACCGGCCTTTACCATTCAAACCGTTGACTTAGATATTGCTTTGAACCCATCAAAAACAATGGTGGTGAATCGGATGGCCATTCAAAGAGCGGCAGGTAACTCCGGTCAGTCATTGGTGCTCCATGGGGAGGAGCAAGAGCTCATCAGCGTGAGGGTCAATGGTGAAATCGTTCGTGGCTATGAATTAACGCCACATTCACTCACCATTCACAATCTACCTGATCAATTTGAATTAAGCATTACCAGTGCCAACGTACCCGACAAAAATACATCCTTGATGGGTTTGTATGTGTCTAACGGCAACTTCTTCACGCAATGTGAAGCTGAAGGTTTCAGAAAAATCACTTACTTCTTGGATAGGCCAGACGTCATGGCCACTTATCAAGTGACCTTGCGAGCCATCAAAAAAGATTTTCCTGTTTTACTGTCCAATGGCAATCTGATCAAAGAAGAAGAATTGCCCAATGGTTGGCATAGTGCCGTTTGGCAAGATCCGTTTCCAAAACCGTCTTATCTGTTTGCCTTGGTGGCTGGTAAATTGCAAGCCATTGAACGCACCATCAAAAGCCAATCTGGCAAAGACAAGCTCTTACAGGTTTGGGTAGAAGCAAAGGACCTTGATAAAACTGAACACGCAATGGATTCCTTGATTGCATCGATCAAATGGGATGAGCAGCGCTTTGGCCTTGAGCTAGACCTTGATCGATTCATGATTGTGGCGGTTGGCGACTTCAATATGGGGGCCATGGAAAACAAGGGCTTGAATATTTTTAACACTAAATTCGTTCTTGCCAATCCTGAAACTGCCAGTGATGTTGACTACAGCAACATTGAAAGCGTTGTGGCACACGAGTACTTCCATAACTGGACCGGTAATCGGGTCACTTGCAGAGATTGGTTTCAACTGTCACTCAAAGAAGGTCTGACTGTATTCAGAGATCAAGAATTTTCAGCCGATCAAATGGGCAGTGCTTCCGGAAAAGCAGTCAAGCGCATTGAAGATGTGCGCTTACTGCGTCAAGTTCAATTCCCTGAAGACGCTGGTCCGATGGCTCACCCGATCAGGCCTGATAGCTATCAAGAAATCAATAACTTCTACACGGTCACTGTCTATGAAAAAGGTGCTGAAATCATCCGCATGCAACAAACCCTCTTAGGACGAGATGGTTTTCGTAAAGGCATGGACTTGTACTTCAAACGTCATGACGGTCAAGCGGTTACTTGCGATGACTTTGTCTCTGCGATGTCAGATGCCAATCAAAAGGATTTGACCCAATTCAAGTGCTGGTACAGCCAAGCAGGAACACCTCGGGTAAAAGTAGAAGAGAGCTTTTCAGGCAACACTTATCAAGTCAAACTCACGCAATCCTGCCCAGCGACTCCAGGACAAGATAAGAAAGAGCCATTTCACATCCCATTCCTCTTCAAACTAATTGAATCCGAGCCATCCGATCATTCAAACAAGGCGAGTACAGAACAACTGTTTGAGCTGACTCAAACATCCCAAACCATCACAGTCGAAGGATTGAAAGAAAAGCCTACCTTATCAATCAATAGAAACTTTTCAGCGCCGATTGTGTTGGATTTTGAGCAATCAGAATCCGATCTATTAACACTTCTTCGCCAAGATGATGATGCATTCAACCGCTGGGAAGCTGCGCAAAAACTATTCATGAGAAGTATTCTGAATGGCAACACCCTCACCACAGAGTTACTCGACACTCTCAAAGATATTCTTTTAGATAATCAATTGGATCCCGCATTCAAAGATCTCATCTTCACTTTGCCGGCAGAAAGTTATTTGTATGAACAAGTGAAGGTCATTGATCCACAGGCCATTCATCAATCACGCCGCAAATTACGCCATCAACTAGCCCATCATTTACAAGAAGTTTGGCTATGGGCTTACGAGCACCATCAAACACCTGGCAAATTCAACCCAGATGCCATGAGCGCAGGCAAACGATCACTCAAAAACTTAGCGCTTCACATGCTTGCAGAGTCAGGTCATGATCAAGCAGATGATTTCGCTCTCAAGCAATATGAAAACGCCAACAACATGACTGAAAGGTATGGCGCATTAGCGGTGATGGTTAACTTTGCATCAATCCATGCTGCCAAGTGCTTGGAACATTTCCATCAAACCTTCGAATCGGATGCCTTGGTCATTGATAAATGGTTTGCTTTACAAGCAACCCGACAATCTGATTTAAGCAATCCTCAGTCAGTACTAAAGGATGTTCTAGCGCTTCGACAACACCCAGACTTCAGTCTTAAGAACCCTAATCGGGTCAGAAGCCTGATTCATGCATTCTGCATGAACAATCCAGGGGCTTTTCACCAAACACCTGAAAAAACCTACCGGTTTTGGGCTGACCATGTGATTGAACTTAACCAAATCAACCCGCAAGTGGCCGCAAGATTGGCAAGAGGGTTGGATCGCTGGAAACAATTTGCGCCAAATTATCAAGTTCACATGAAATCAGCACTAGAATTGATAGCTAAACAAGATAACTTGTCCTCAGATGTGGCAGAAGTCATTGAAAAGGCACTCAATAGTTAATCAGGAAAAACATATGTCGCAAGGCACCACTTTTACCCAATACATCAC
>JBEIOY010000192.1:0-2563 GCA_040377355.1 Burkholderiaceae bacterium
TGAAACATATGAGCATTAAACTGTAGATATGAACATTTTAGGTCACCCCAGCTTCGCATGGATACCCAGCGCTTTATATTTCTTGTTTTTTTTACGAGAAATCAGGGTTTACTCGCAAAATTCTGAAAAGAATCAAGACTCCCCATCGGTTTCGAGTCTATCCCAATGGCTGTTATTGCCAATCATTATTCTGCATGGCGTCATCCTGCACGAGTCTATCTTTACTCAACAGGGCTTTGTTTTTGGGTTTGCGCAGGCTTTATCAACCATGGCTTGGATAGGGGTCACTTTCTTTTGGTTTGAAAGTTGGTATCTGCCCATCAAAGGATTGAGAGCCATCATTTTGTTGGCGGCATGCGTCACAGCTATTTTGCCCATCATTTTTTCTGGATCATTGCTGTCAGCCCGTTCAATTGAAGATCCATGGTTCAGAGCTCATTTCATCGTGGCAAATGTGGCCTATGGTCTGCTTAGTTTGGCTGCCCTTCATGCCATTTTGATGCATTGGCAAGATCGTCATTTGCACATGCCGACACAAGATAAGGCCAATAGTTTTTTTGCTAAGTGGGGTAATCGTTTACCGCCACTGATGAGCATGGAAAGTATTCTTTTCAGAATCATCACAGTTGGATTTGTCTTGTTAACTTTGACTGTTTTCTCTGGATTGTTTTTTAGCCAAGCATTGTTTGGTCGTGCTTTATTTTGGGATCACAAAACAATCTTTGGTTTTTTATCTTGGGTGATGTTTGCTGGATTGTTGATCGCGCGTTGGCGAGTTGGTTTGCGAGGCTTAACGGCGGTTCGTTGGGTGCTGGGATCCTTTGGAGTTTTATTGATGGCCTATGTGGGTAGTCGCTTTGTTTTAGAGGTAGTGATCCAGCGATGAAGTGGTTACTGTTCACCCTGATTCTGACGGGTTTGATTATTTGGTGGCGTTACGCGCAAATTTCTCAAAATAATCGATCAAGCGCCAAGCCAAAAGCAAAGGCAGCGCCCAAAACTTCATCTTCAGCCAAATCAGTTGAGCCTAAAAATATGGAGCAGTGCCCTCATTGTGGTTTGAGATTTCTGCAGGGTGAGGGGGTGGGGGCGTATTGTTCTCGTGAGCATCGTTCCAACATTGATCCAAAAGGTTGGTGGGGTGAGGCAGAGTGGATCAAATCACCCAACTATGATTCGCGACCTGAAGGGTTTCCTGTTGAGTTGGTACTGATTCATCATATTAGTTTGCCGCCAGGCCAATTTGGCGGAAATCACATTGCTGATTTCTTTCAAAATAAATTAGATTCGAAAGCGCATCCTTATTTCGCAGAAATTGCAGATCGACAAGTGTCTAGTCATTTCTTAATTAAGCGCGATGGTCATGTGCAGCAATTTGTATCAACCTTGAATCGTGCCTGGCATGCAGGCGCCTCTGATTTTTTTGGGCGTCAGCGTTGCAACGACTTTTCAATCGGTATTGAATTGGAGGGCAGTGATGATGTGCCGTTTGGCCCAGCTCAATACATAGCACTCAAAGAATTGGTCGCGGCTTTGCAAAAATCCCACCCAATTTCTGCATATGCTGGTCATAGTGATGTGGCTCCTGGTCGAAAAACTGATCCAGGCATTCACTTTGAGTGGCAGAGATTTGCTCAGGATGCCAATATCCCGACCAGACAACTTCCCTATGGCCTTAAAAACAGAAATTAGACTTTTCAAATAAGTCTTACTTCGTTGGGTTAGTAATCACTAACAATTCAAATTTTTATTCTAAAAAACCCCAAAACGGTGCCAAAAAATCATTAAAAAGAGGCTGAGATTAGGGATTTCGATAGGTATTTTTTGTAAAAAATGCTTATCCAAATAATCATAAATACCCTATACTTAGTAATGTTGTCGCAGGAAAAACACTAAATGTAGTGTTCTTTGCAGCGAATAGCCGTTGAAAAAAAATCAAAAAATAGACTTTTTACCCAATTAATACATATATATAGATACAGGAGTTCGAATGACCTACGCAGACCCACAAGTTTCTGGCCAAGCATCCAATCCATTTTCTGGCCAATCAACTGGTCAAGTTAGTCAAAGCCCATCCGAGGGTTTTGTGGCCGGTGGTGTCGGTGGTACTCAAGCAACACAATTAACAGACTACAAAATCATTCGTCGCAATGGTTCCGTTGTAGCGTTCGAGCCATCAAAAATTGCGATTGCTGTGACCAAAGCGTTTTTAGCGGTTAATGGTGGTCAAGGTGCAGCATCTGCTCGAGTTCGCGAGCAAGTTGAGCAATTAACTCAAGTAGTTGTGCGCGCTTTGTTGCGCAGCCGTCCAAATGGCGGAACTTTCCACATTGAAGATATCCAAGACCAAGTTGAATTGGCTTTGATGCGCAGCGGTGAGCACAATGTGGCCCGCGCTTATGTGCTTTATCGCGAAAAGCGCAATCAAGAACGTGCGGCACAAGTAGCCGCTTTGCCAGCGACTCAAATCGTCGAGCACCCAGGCGTTAATGTCAGTGACAATGGTGTGATCAAGCCATTGGATATGGCTGCATTACAAATGGTGATTCAGGCGGCTTGCGAA
>JBEIOY010000145.1:0-3534 GCA_040377355.1 Burkholderiaceae bacterium
CATTTCGATGATTGAATCCGAAAGGTTTTTAGATACCAACTCTAGGGTGGCAAAAATAATTGCTGGTTTGTTTAATCAACATCTTTACCCTGGTCAAAGCACTGCGCTTAAACTTTCACAAGAAGAGGTCGGGTTTTTAACTGGTCTATCCAGACAAAGAACAAATATGGCCCTTAAGAAGCTAGAAAGCTTAGACTATATTAAGATCAATTATGGCGAAATAGAAGTGACCAACCTGGAGATGCTTAAAAAAATGGGAAATGACACTTATGAGTAATTCGCACTCCCATATCAATCAGCCTTTTTAAAAGTCATCATGAAAATATTCATTGTTCACGCCCATCCAGAACCGCAATCTTTTTGTAGCGCCATGAAAGATGCAGCAGTCGAAACATTTAAAAACTTAGGTCATGAAGTACAAGTCTCGGATTTATATCAGATGAAGTGGAATCCTGTGGCCAGTGGTGATGATTTTGAAATCAGAAATCAATCCGATTATTTGGTCTACGCCCTTGAACAACGAGAATCTTATAAAAGTGGGCAACTCTCATCAGACATTCAAGCTGAAATTGAAAAATTAAAATGGTGTGATCTGTTGATCTTCAACTTTCCGATGTATTGGTTTTCTGTACCAGCCATCATGAAAGGATGGATTGATCGTGTTTTTGTTTCCGGACTTTGTTATGGCGGCAAACGTTTTTATGACCAAGGTGGTTTAAAAGGTAAAAAAGGATTGCTCGCTTTCACATTGGGTGGAAGAGAGTACATGTTTGGTGAAGATAAAATTCACGGTGAAATGCAAACCATGCTGAGACCCCTTCTGCGCGGCTCGATGGCTTATGTAGGCTTAACAGTTTTGCCGCCTTTTATTGGCTGGCATGTTCCATACATCTCTGATGAAGATCGCCAATCTCTTTTAAAAGAATATTGCGAGTACCTCACCAACCTAGATCAATTAGACCCTTTGATCTTCCCTAGCTTAGATGACTTTGATGAAAAAATGATGCCAAAAAAATAAAGGTGTCATGTTTCTACGATGAAGCATCAACACATAAAACAAACCCCTCAAATTTGAGGGGTTTGTTTTAGTAGCATTTACTCAACTGTTACTGCTTTGAAATTAATCAAAATTTGGAACTGTCGTGATTAAAATTTCATCAGCTATTTTCTTTTGACTGTCACTTAAACTTTCATAGAGCTTTTTAGCGGAATCATGTATTTGCTCCATGCCTGCATAACGATTCTGGGTCACGCCTAAAACCTGACCAATTTGTTGAACTGCTGTACTACCACCGAGACGGGCTTTTGCTCTTTTTATGTCGGCAAAGAGAGCGGTCAGACTTCTTTCATAATCAGACCACAAGACTTGTTGTTCTTTGGTAATTTTTAACTTTTTCTTGGTAGCGTCTAAACGCTCCATATAGTAATCATATGAACCAATTGGGCTGCGATCAATTTCATAACGCTTACCGCCAATGCCTCGATTTTTATACTCTTGGTTCATTTCTTCTCGTGGCGTTGGCTTAGCATCCGCTAAAACAGTTAACGAGAAAAAAGTTCCCATCATCAAAATCAATAATGATTGAATAGTTTTTTTAGCGTTCAATTGAATCTCCAATAATTGATGCCAAAACTTATTTGGCATTTGCCTCTAAAAAGAAATTCAATAATAGCTGATTAAATCTGGCTGAGTGCTCAATTTGGGTCCAATGACCACATTGTCCAAAAACATGTAGCTGTGATTTTGGAATTAAATCATGCAAACGTAAACTGGCTTGAAGCGGAATAATGGCATCATCGCGCCCATGAATAATCATCGTTTCATGAGTCAATGTTTTGATTTTTCCTTCATCACTGGCCAAAGCATCCACCCAACGTTGACGAGGTGCCGGAAACATCGCTGAGAAGGCTTCTTGAAAACCTGGGCGAATGCTGGCTTCATAACGTAACTTTGCCAAATCATCACTCACCAAGTTCTTATTGAACGCAAACAAGCCAACCAACTCTTTCATGTGCTCAAGAGTGCCCTTGTATCCCCAAACAGCATCTAAACCATCAGTTAACTGAAACTTTGTGCCTGCTGATCCCATCAATACAAGACGCTGAACACGATCTGGGGCTTTTAATGCTAAGGCAAGGGCCAGGCCGCCGCCAAAGGAGTTGCCGACCAAATGAGCTTTTTCAATTTTCAAAGCATCCATTAGGTTTAAAGCATGGGACACCCACATATCCATGGTGTAACTCACATTGGCAGGTCGCTCTGTAAAACCAAAACCCACCATGTCCGGAGCGATCACTCTGAACTTTTCTGCCAATACCGGCATGGTTAAACGCCAGTTGGCATAAGCAGTGACGCCAGGGCCAGAGCCATGAATCAAGAAGATTGGATCCCCTTGGCCATGATCCTGATAGTTTGTTTTGATACCACCGGCAACAATAGATTTGCCAATTTCAGGATTATTTATAACAGTGCTCGACATCATGACCTCTTATTTTTAACGACCCAGATCCTTGGCGGTGACACCAGCAATGCCCCAGTTTTCTTTTGGCATATCGTGAATCCAAACACGCACATTTTCTTTTGGCGCACCAACAGCTTCATGAAGTGCTTGAGTTACTTTTTCAATCACAGCACGCTTTTGGTCTTCTGTACGACCTTCCATCAAATAAATCTGTGCAAATGGCATTTGAGTATCCTTTTTAAATTAGATGAAACGTAAGCTTGTGCTACCCATTCCTTGAATCTTCAAGGTAACGTTATCGCCAGCGGCTACCGCTACAGCTTCAGTAACACCGCCAGACAAAATCAAAGTGCCCGCAGGGATTTCTTCACCGCGTGCGCCCAAGTGATTGGCCATCATGGCAATCGCAGCCGCAGGGTGTCCCAATACAGCTGCACCAGCACCAAAGGCCACTGGCTCACCATTTTTCTCAAGCACGATACCAACCGTTCTCAAATCAACATCACCCACATACACAGGGTTGCCGCCGATCACAAAACGAGCGGCAGAAGTGTTATCTGCAATCACACTCTTTAAGTCAAATTTAAAATCGCGATAACGTGAGTCAATCACCTCAATGCCTGGCAATACGAAGTCGGTTGCAGCCAATACTGAACCAATGTGGCAGCCTGGGCCTTTAAGTGCTTTTTTCAACACAAAAGCAATTTCTGGCTCAACTTTTGGATGAATTAACTCTGATACTTTGCACTCACCGCCATCTGGTAATGCATAGTAGTCAGCCATAAAACCAAAACATGGTGTGTCAACACCCATTTGTTTCATCTTGGCATGCGATGTCAAACCAGCTTTTAAGCCAGCAATCTTATGCCCTCTGGCTATTTTCCGACGTTTGATTTCATCTTGAATGGCATACGCATCATCCCAGTCCATATCTGGATAATCATCTGTGATTTTTGTCGTATCTTTTGCATTTAATTCACAGTTCTCAAGATGCTCTGCTAATTTTTTAATCGTTGCTTGATCTAACTTCATATTCTTTCCTTTAACCTAAATAAGGTTTCTATTAAATAAG
>JBEIOY010000095.1:0-5612 GCA_040377355.1 Burkholderiaceae bacterium
GAATTGAGCTTTACCGCCCAATGGCTGCTGCGTTACTAATGAGTAAGGGCCTGTAGAACGAGCGTGCATCTTGTCATCCACCAAGTGGTGAAGTTTCAAGACGTGCATCACACCAACTGTTACAGATCTTTCAAACGCTTCACCAGTTCTTCCGTCAAATAAAGTGATTTGTTGACGTGAAGGTGTCATCGATAGATTTTTTGCAATTTCTTCTGGGTATGCCATCTCTAACATTTTGGCAATTTCACCCTCTGTTGCACCATCAAAGACTGGGGTTGCAAATGGAGCGCCGTCTCTCAAGTTATTTGCTAACTCAAAAATTTGCTCGTCTGTAAAGCTGTCTAAATCTTCTACACGGCCAGTTTCGTTGTATAGCTGCTTCAAGAACTTGCGCAATTGCTCTGCTTTAGCTTGAGCTTTTAACATTTCTTGAATGCGCTTACCAATGCCCAGCGCAGCCCAACCTAAGTGAACCTCTAGAATCTGTCCAACGTTCATACGTGATGGAACGCCCAATGGGTTCAATACAATATCAACAGGTGAACCATCAGCCATGTATGGCATGTCTTCCACTGGGGTGATCTTTGATACCACACCCTTGTTGCCGTGACGACCGGCCATCTTGTCACCAGGCTGCAAGCGACGCTTAACCGCCAAATAGACCTTGACCATCTTGATAACGCCTGGGGCCAACTCATCGCCTTGAGTCAACTTCTTGCGCTTCTCTTCAAAGTCTTGGTCGAACTGTGTGCGCTTGGCTTCAATGGCTTCTTTGATCGCCTCCAATTGAGCTGCAATATCTTCATCAGCAGGGCGAATATCAAACCAGTGATATTTCTCAAGATCAGCCAAGTAATCTTTGGTGATCTTTGTCCCTTTTGCCAACTTCTTAGGTCCGCCATTGGCCGCCTTGTTAAGCAATAACTTCTCTAAACGACTGAATGCATCACCTTCAACAATGCGCAACTGGTCATTTAGATCCAAGCGATAACGCTTTAGCTCTTCATCAATGATTGATTGTGCACGCACGTCACGCTCAATACCTTCGCGCGTGAACACTTGTACGTCGATCACTGTGCCCGTCATACCTGAAGGCACGCGCAATGAAGTGTCTTTAACGTCAGAAGCCTTCTCGCCAAAAATAGCGCGCAAAAGTTTTTCTTCTGGGGTTAGCTGTGTTTCGCCTTTTGGCGTTACCTTGCCAACCAATACGTCACCCGCTTCAACTTCAGCGCCGATATAAGTAATACCACTGTCATCTAAACGGCTCAACTGTGTTTCAGCCAAGTTTGAGATGTCGCGTGTGATTTCTTCTGGGCCTAACTTTGTATCGCGAGCAACCACTGACAATTCTTCGATGTGAATCGATGTGTAGCGATCATCAGCAACAATTTTTTCAGAGATCAAAATCGAGTCTTCGAAGTTGTAGCCGTTCCATGGCATAAACGCAACCACCATGTTTTGACCCAATGCCAACTCACCCAAATCAGTTGATGCGCCATCAGCAATCACGTCGCCGCGATCAACGATATCGCCAACCTTAACGATTGGGCGCTGATTGATGTTTGTGTTTTGGTTTGAGCGTGTGTATTTGATGAGGTTGTAAATATCAACGCCCACTTCACCAGCCGCAGTTTCTTCGTCATTCACGCGAATCACGATACGGTTAGCATCAGCGTAATCAACTTTACCGCCACGAGTTGCCATAACGACCGTACCAGAGTCAATCGCTACTGTGCGCTCTAAGCCAGTACCTACCAATGGCTTTGTTGCGCGCAAACATGGCACCGCTTGACGTTGCATGTTCGCACCCATCAGCGCACGGTTTGCGTCGTCGTGCTCTAAGAACGGAACAAGTGATGCAGCAGCCGATACGATCTGGCTTGGCGCCACGTCAATGTACTGAATGCGCTCTGGGCTAACCATCATTGTTTCACCAGCTTCACGTGATGAAACTAATTCATCCGTTAATTTGCCAGATTTATCAATTGATGCGTTTGCCTGAGCAATCACGTATTTGGCTTCTTCAATAGCTGACAAATAATCAACTTGATCGGTTACCTTGCTATTCACAACCTTACGGTATGGCGTCTCTAAGAAACCATGCTCATTCAAACGAGCAAATAAAGCCAAAGAGTTGATCAAACCAATGTTTGGACCCTCTGGTGTTTCAATCGGACAAACGCGGCCATAGTGGGTTGGGTGTACGTCACGCACTTCAAAACCTGCGCGTTCACGTGTCAAACCACCTGGGCCCAATGCTGAAATACGACGCTTGTGCGTGATTTCTGACAATGGGTTTGTTTGATCCATAAATTGTGACAACTGTGAAGAACCAAAGAACTCACGAATTGCTGAAGAAATCGGCTTGCTGTTGATCAAGTCATGCGGCATCAAGTTCTCTGTTTCAGCTTGACCCAAACGCTCTTTCACTGCACGCTCAACACGTGACAAACCTGCGCGGAATTGATTTTCCGCTAATTCACCAACGCAACGCACACGACGATTACCCAAGTGATCGATGTCGTCCACTTCGCCTCTGCCGTTTCTTAAGTCAACCAATAGCTTGATTGTGTCTAAGATGTCTTCGTTTGAAAGAACCATCAAACCTTCCATCGCTGGACGATTTAAACGACTGTTCACTTTCATGCGGCCTACGCGTGAAAGATCATATGTATCTTCGTTATAGAACAATCTTTGGAACAAAGCCTCAACAGCATCTTCTGTTGGTGGCTCACCAGGACGCATCATGCGATAAATCGCAATGCGGGCGGCCATCTGATCAGCTGTTTCGTCAATACGCAATGTTTGCGAAATGAATGAGCCTTGATCTAGATCGTTTGTATAAATTGTTTGCAATTCTTTAACGCCAGCTTCTCTTAAGTTGGCCAAAAGAGTTTCTGTGATTTCTTCATTGGCAGTTGCAAGAACTTCACCAGTATCACCATCAACAATGTTTTTGGCTACAACTCGGCCGATCAAATAATCATCAGGAACATTGATTATTGTTGTTTTGGCTGCCTCAAGGTCGCGAATGTTTTTCGCATTGATGCGCTTATCTTTTGCAATAACAACATTACCCGCTTTATCCGTAATATCAAATCGCGCAACCTCGCCTTTCAAGCGTTCAGCAACAAAATTCATTTGTGCGCCACCAGCTTGTAGCTTGAAGTTATCAAAACCAAAGAAGTTTTCCAAAATCTGCTCATCGTTCATGCCAATTGCTTTGAGCAAAATTGTGACTGGCATCTTGCGACGACGGTCGATACGGAAATATAAAATATCTTTTGGATCAAATTCAAAATCTAACCATGAGCCGCGGTAAGGTATCACGCGGGCTGAGAACAATAATTTTCCTGAGCTGTGAGTCTTACCTTTATCGTGTTCAAAGAACACACCTGGCGAACGGTGTAGCTGAGAAACAATCACTCGCTCTGTACCGTTAATAACGAATGAGCCAGTGTCCGTCATCAAAGGAATTTCACCCATGTAGACTTCTTGCTCTTTCACTTCTTTAACCTTTGTAGGCGCTTCGCGATCATTGATGATCAAGCGAACTTTGGCGCGCAAGGCAGAGTGGAATGTCAAACCACGCTGTTGACATTCTTTAACGTCAAACGGTGGGGTTGATAAGTTGTACTGAACGAATTCCATGCGTGCGAAACCATTGTTCGACACGATAGGGAATATTGAAGTGAATGCAGATTGCAAACCTTCATTTAAACGATCAGCAGGGCCTCTCGATTCTTGCAAAAATTTTGCATAAGACTCAAGTTGCGTTGTCAACAAGTAAGGTACTTGGTGATTATTAGGGCGCTTAGCGAAGCTTTTACGGATACGCTTGCGTTCGGTGAAACTATAAGCCATGTCATCTCCGAATTTAAGCGACTGAGCAGAGATTTGGTGATTGGCCTCTACCAATCATGGCTGACGGTGTGCGTGTGCACAACCCGACCAAACTTGCCTTCTGCAGTCGTATCAGAAGGCAAACCAGATACCAAACTTTTTTAATATCTGGTTTGCCTTCTAAGCAAACCGGGCAGCATCGCTGCCCAATCAAACCAATTACTTAAGTTCGACCTTAGCGCCAGCTTCTTCAAGCTTCTTCTTAGCGTCTTCAGCAGATGCTTTATCAACACCTTCTTTAACTGGTTTTGGTGCGCCATCAACCAAGTCTTTAGCTTCTTTCAAGCCCAAACCAGTGATTTCGCGAACAGCTTTAATCACGCTCACTTTGTTCGCGCCAGTTTCGGCCAACACAACTGTGAACTCTGTTTGTTCTGCAGCAGCGGCGCCAGCACCACCACCCGCACCAGGAGCAGCAACAGCCATTGAAGCTGCTGATACACCAAATTTTTCTTCGAATGCTTTCACTAGATCGTTCAAGTCCATTACAGACATATTGCCAACGGCTTCTAGAATGTCGTCTTTAGTAACTGCCATTTTTAAAACTCCTAATTCAAATTTCTTTAGTTAATTAAAGTCAGACTGCTATTACGCAGCCTCTTTAGCTTTCTTTTCTGCAACCGCTGCCAATACGCGAGCCATACCAGAAACTGGGGCTTGCATAACGCCAAGTAACATTGCGATAAGTTCGTTACGACCTGGAATGGATGCCAAGGCTTTTACTGCTGCTGCATCCATGACCTTACCGTTGTAAGAACCCGCTTTGATCACTAAAGCTGCTTGCGTCTTTGAAAAGTCGTTTAGAACTTTTGCTGACGCAACTGGGTCTGCGGAGATACCGTAAATAAGCGGTCCAGCCATTTCACCGGCCAATGCTTCGAACGACGTTCCTTGAACTGCGCGGCGTGCCAATGTGTTCTTCATAACGCGAAGATAAACACCATTTGCACGAGCTTGAGCTCGCAGAGTAGTCAGTTCGCCCACTGGAATACCGCGGTATTCAGCTAGCACCATGGTTTGAGCTTGTGCAACTTCCGCACTTACCTCAGCCACGACCGCCTTTTTGTCTTCCATATTTAAAGGCACTGTTTAACTCCTATTTACCTAACTGTTGCCAGCCAGGGGTTGCACACAGGCGAAATCTTTTCAGGATCGCCATCTGCGCTGGCGCTATTTCTAGCATTAAGAGTTATTTCTAACCCGCCAACGGTCTTTGATGTTCAAGCAAAAAATTACTTTCCTGCTTGACCCAAAGTTCTTTTGTTAGCTGCTGATTAAGCAGCCAATGAGTTTTGGTCAACGCGCACACCAGCACCCATGGTGCTGCTGACGGCAACTTTTCTCAAATAAATACCCTTACTAGCAGATGGCTTGGCTTTTGTTAAAGCGTCCAACAATGCTAATAGGTTGTTTTTCAATGCGCCAGGCTCGAATGAACGACGACCGATTGTTGCGTGAACAATACCGGCTTTATCTACACGGAACTGCACCTGACCTGCTTTAGCATTTTTAACTGCACCAGCAACGTCTGGGCTCACTGTGCCAACCTTAGGATTAGGCATCAGGCCTCTTGGTCCCAAGATCTGTCCCAATGTACCAACGATACGCATTGCGTCTGGAGATGCGATCAAAATATCAAAATCAATTTTGCCGCCTTTGATTTGGTCAGCTAAATCTTCCATGCCAACAATTTCTGCGCCAGCGGC
>JBEIOY010000096.1:0-5527 GCA_040377355.1 Burkholderiaceae bacterium
GAAAAGTCAGCTGAGAACTTACTTCAATCAATCGAAAAATCTAGAAAAAATACTTTGGCCAGATTTATTTTTGCTCTAGGTATACGCCATGTCGGCGAGAGTACGGCCAAAGATCTAGCAAAACATTTTGGTCAGATTCACAAGCTGATGGCGGTCAATGAAGAAGAATTGCTT
The DNA here is from genome assembly GCA_040377355.1 of Burkholderiaceae bacterium. Lineage (GTDB taxonomy): Bacteria > Pseudomonadota > Gammaproteobacteria > Burkholderiales > Burkholderiaceae > Polynucleobacter. Next base: position 175 of record JBEIOY010000096.1, read on the forward strand.
CAAGTCAACGATGTGGGTCCTGTGGTGGCCAAGTCCTTGCTGAGTTTCTTCAGCGAAGCGCATAACAGAGAGGTCGTTGAGCAACTATTGGCATCAGGTATTGAGCTTGAAGTAGAGACTTCATCTATCAATCCAGAATTGGTCGGTAAAACATTTGTTTTGACCGGCACATTGCCAACCATGTCGCGTGATGAAGCTAAAGCGCTCTTAGAAAAAGCTGGCGCCAAGGTGGCGGGATCCGTTTCTGCCAAAACACATTTTGTGGTTGCTGGTGCTGATGCTGGAAGCAAACTTGAGAAGGCTCAAGAGTTGGGTGTTGCTGTGATTGATGAAGCACAAATGTTGGCCATGCTTCAAAACAATTAAGTAATTAAATAAGCAAGCAATCCTTTTGAAGAATCAGCTTGCCAAGCCTTTGTCATAATCATCAGCAAAAGCATGATTGACATCACTGTGACCTTGTTCATCTGCTCTTACAGCGATCACAACATCGCGCAGCATGGCGGTGGCAGGTAAATTCCAGTACTCGATAGCAATCGCTGGTGCAGGAATATTTAGTTCAGGATTGGCATCAATTTGCGCAAGATAATCTGTGTAACTGATGACAGCTTCCTCTTCAAAGTAACCCACGATACGGTGGGCTGTTCTTGGGAAAAAGACATAAATAAAGAAAAACAAATGCCAGAACACTGCCTGAGCGATCAAGACAATCATTCGCTCAATCCAATTAGGCTTTGCAACTTCTAGAAACGTCATGAGATGCATGCGTTCATTTTCTGCTTCAGCCAATAATGTGCGAATCTTTGGTCCATAGCCTGTTTTCATTTGGCGCAGACTTTTAAGATGTGTCCACATACCCGCAACCATGCCTGGAACAGCTGCGACCGTCTCAAGAACCACAGCTCTGTGACCATATCGACCGCTGAAAAATGTATCTGCTGTCCATCTGAGTAGCAAAGTGAATCTTTTCGCCACTTTGTCGCTCATATTTGAAGGGGTGTGTCTCATAGCTTATTTCCTAATAGGATGTTCAGGCAAGACTTACATAGAAGAGCTAAAACAACTGTAGCATATAAAACAAGCTGTTACTGAGATAACTAAACATAACAAAATTCAAAAGTACTTAAAAAGACTACAAAGCTTCAGTTTTGTAGGAAATTTCTTACATGAATATCAGAAAGTTCTCACATCTCTTTCAGAGATTTACCGATTCTCACCTTGTTAAGATTGCTTGGTTGAAATAAGGAGCCATATGACCGATATTCAAAAAATTTACGAGAGTTTTTGCATTAAACACCATTGTTTTGATTCAAAACTTTCTGAAAAGATTCAAAACACTTTAAAGCTGAAGCAATCTCAATTTCACTTAACAGCCAGTGGAATAGTTATTAAAGATGATTCTGTTTTGCTGATTTTCCACCGCTACATTAAAGAATGGTTTCAGCCTGGTGGTCATATCGATGAAGGAGAATTGCCGTATGTTGCTGCCCAAAGAGAGGTGCTTGAAGAAACTGGTTGGTACACATCATTACTTGGCGATGATATCCCGGTAGATATCGATATTCATTTAATATCTGCGAACCCTATTAAAGATGAGCCCGAGCATTGGCACATTGATTGTGCGTTTTTACTTAATCCCATCAAGCAATCACCCCCAACTGATCCTGAGGTCTCAAAATGGTTCGGGTTTGATGAAGTGACTAATGAGCGGATTAAAAGAGTGCTCAATTCTTTAGCAAAAAATTAAACTGCTAAAGCGTCCAAGATTTCTGTTTCCAATTGGACTTGTATTTTTGAATCTTTGGATAGATTGTGACCATCCAGCAAGAACACGTCTTCAATGCGTTCGCCCAATGTGTTGATTCTCGCGGTGTGCAAGGAAATATGATGCTCAGCCAAAATCTTGGCTATGGCGTACAGAAGTCCTGTTCTGTCGTTCGCAGATACTGATAAAACATAGTATTGGCCGCGCTCATCAGCTCTTAGGCTGACACGTGGTTGAATTGGAAAGCTTCTTGATTGTCTGGATAGGCGGCCCTTGCTAGGGTTTGGCAATGGGGCACTCTGTTGCAGCATCGTAGCCAAGCCATGTTCAACCAATTGAATAATGTCACGATAGTGACCACCTTCACGCAATAAATTCGTACCAGAAATTTGGAATGTATCTAAAGCATAGCCGTGCTGCGTTGTATGAATCTTCGCGTCTAAAATTGAAAAGCCTTGTTGATCAAAGTAGGCGCAAATCCTTGCAAACAGATCCACTTGATCCTTCACATAAACTCCAACCTGTAAACCTTCACCTATTTGAGATAGTCGAGCTCGCACGATGGCTTCTGGGTGACTCACGCGCCCATGTAAATGTTTGGTTAGCCATGCAATGTCACTGGGCTCATGCCTTAAGAAGAAAGAGATATCTAATTGTTTCCAGAGATTCTCATGAGCATCTGCTTGAAGACCAAATAAACGAAGCATTTTTTTTGCCTCTGACTGATTTTGTTCTAGCTCAGAGCTAAGATCATGTTGTTCGCCACCTAAGATGCGTAGGGTGAGCTTGTACAAATCTTCTAGCAGTTTGCCTTTCCAGGCATTCCAAACTTTAGGGCTTGTTCCTCTGACATCGGCGACGGTCAATAAATAAAGTGCCGTTAAGCGTCTTTCAGTTTTAACTTTTTTGGCAAATGCCTTAATCACATCTGGGTCACTGATATCTTGTTTTTGTGCCACTTGGCTCATGGTCAAATGTTCGGCAACCAACCACACCAATAAATCAGTATCTTCTTTGCTTAAGTCATGCTGTTTCGCAAACAAGCGAGCATCTTTTTTACCAAGATCAGAGTGATCGCCGCCGCGGCCCTTGGCAATGTCATGGAATAAAGCCGCTAAGATCAAAAGCCATGGCTTGTCATAGTTTGCAGCCAGCTGACTACAGAATGGGAACTCATGTGTGTGTTCCACAATCCAAAAGCGCCGTACATTGCGAAGCACCATCAAGATATGCTGATCGACTGTGTAAACATGAAATAAATCATGTTGCATCTGTCCGACGATTCGCCTAAAAGCAGGTAGATAACGACCCAAGACACTGGTTTGGTTCATCATGCGAAATGCATTGGTGACGCCGTGGGGTTGACGCACAATCTCCATGAAATACTCACGGTTTTCTGGAAGATTGCGCCACTCAGTATTCATAAGATTTCTGGCGTTATACAGACCTCTTAAAATCTGCGCTGAGAATCCTTTGACCCCAGGAGTTTTTGTGTAAAGCAAAAAAGCCCGCAATATTTGATTGGGATGCTTTTCAAATAAATTGGGATCGGCGATATCTAGCAAACCTTGCCTCTCAACAAAATGCTCGGAGACTGGTCTGGTGACTCTGGATTCCTTAGGGAAAAGTATCGCCTCAATGTTTTGTAGCAGAATTTCATTGAGCTGAGTCACAGCTTTGGCAGCCCAGTAATACTGCTTCATGATTTTTTCACTAGCGCGCGTACCATTCTCTGACGTCAAGCCAAATGATTCAGCCAATTGAGTTTGCAAATCAAAAACCAAAACATCTTGACGTCTTTTAGCAACCAAGTGCAATTGAGTTCGCAAAGTTTGCAAGAGCTTTAAGTTCTTATTGATCTCTAAAGACTCACGCTTGGTCAAAAGACCTTTTTTATGTAGATCAGAAAAGCTATTACCAAGCTTAGCGGCTTTGGTCATCCACAAGATCACTTGTAAATCTCTTAAGCCGCCTGGACTCTCTTTGCAATTAGGTTCTAAAGAATAGGGGGTGTCGTTGTATTTGTGGTGACGTTGACGTAACTCTAATAACTTCGCTTGATAAAATGCTTTGGCGTCCATGGCAGCATCAAACTGTACTAAGAAGCGTCGATATACTTTTTTATCACCACCAACCAAACGAGATTCTAAAAGTGCGGTTCTAACAGTGATGTCAGCCGCCGCTTCTTCTAGGCACTCTTCAATATTACGGACTGATGATCCAATCTCAATGCCTAAGTCCCAGCAACGCGTGATAAAGCTTTCTACTTTTGGATGAGCCTTGGCCAATTCATCAGGACTGAGTTTTTCAGAGAGCAGCACCAAGATATCAACATCTGAATAAGGGTATTGCTCGGCTCGACCAAATCCACCAACTGCCACAAGAGCAGCGTAGTCATCTAAGCCATTTTCTTGCCAGGCCAATAACAACTGCTGATCAATCAGCTGACAGATATCTTTGGTTAACTTATGGACATTTAAATCTTTTTTGAACTCTTCAAAACGAGACTCGCGACGAGTTTTAAGAGTTGCAAGGGTGTCCATGATCTTGCTGGATTTACGATCTGAACTTTAGATTGCTAACACACGCAGGTGGAGGTGGGCTGCCTGCTGAATAGGTCAGTACTTCAACCCCGGTTGGAGTCACTAAGCAGGTATGTTCCCACTGAGCTGATAGGCTGCGATCTTTGGTCTTAACGGTCCACTGATCCGGCATGGTTCGTATGTCTCGTTTACCGGCATTGATCATTGGTTCAATGGTGAAGGTCATGCCTTCGTGCAGTCGCTCGCCTAAACCGGGTTTACCGTAATGCACGATTTGAGGTTCATCGTGAAATACCTGCCCAATCCCATGGCCGCAATATTCCCTGACCACTGAATACCCTGCATTTTCAGCATGGCTTTGGATTGCGTGACCAATATCACCCAAAGTACAGCCTGGCTTGACCTGTGCAATGCCCAGCCACATACATTCATAAGTGATCTGTGACAGTCTTTTGGCCAAAATCGATGGTTCACCGATCAAAAACATTCGACTGGTGTCGCCGAAGTAGCCCGTTTGAGTGATCACGGTGATGTCTAAGTTGACCGCATCGCCATCTTTCAGGATCCGGTCACCTGGAATACCGTGACAAATCACATCATTGACCGAAGTGCAGATGGATTTTGGGAAGGGCGGATAGCCTGGAGGCTGGTAATTGAGGGGTGCTGGGACCGTTTTTTGGACATTGATCATGTAATCATGGCAAATCTGGTCCAATTCCCCAGTCGTGATGCCAGCCTTGATAAAAGGGGTCACATGATCCAGTACCTCGCTGGCCAAGCGACCAGCTTCACGCATACCGGCGATGAATTCTTGAGAAGTGGGTTTTTTAGTTTCAGTCAACATACCCCGATTATCCAGCATAAATTCATTGTTTTCATGGCTTTAATGAGATTTTTAGGGTAGAATACGCACACTGTTTCAGATCGTCTGGAGCAGAATCACGAACCAAGCCGTCCAGGGTGGCACTTTTTAGTGCAGTCAGGACTTGGTTCTAGACACAACCCTTAGGAGATTTACATGTCAGTGACTATGCGTCAAATGCTA
>JBEIOY010000208.1:0-2119 GCA_040377355.1 Burkholderiaceae bacterium
ACAACTCTTTTAATGTTGAATCAACGATGGACTGAAAGTGTCAAGCCAGCTCAGCTGCAATTAAGCCAACTAAAAACCATTGCAGCCAAAGAAAAATTAATTAACTCTTGGCGCCCACTTTTAGCAAGAGCTCAGGATGAAGAAGCCAGCCTCATAGCTTTCTTCAATATCCTGCAGACACCCATCGCTCAAATCAACGATATAGATATTCTCTACACCTACTCATTGGGTGCTGAAAAGGCGAAAAATTTTGACGCGATGGAAAAAACATTGCGCAGAATTATTCAAAAAAAGCCTGACGAAAAAAATGCACTTAATGCCTTGGGTTACTCTTTTGCCGATCGAGGCATTAAGCTTGATGAGGCAATCAGCCTTCTGAAAAAAGCCCACCAGTTAGCGCCCAATGATATGTACATCCTGGATAGCCTAGCATGGGTTAATTTTCGCTTAGGTAATACAGATGTAGCGATTGAACAGTTGAGCAAGGCCTTTGAAATCAAGCCAGAGGCAGAAATTGGCGCTCACTTGGGCGAAGCTCTTTGGTCTATTCAAGATCGCAAAGGAGCTGATGTCGCCTGGAGAAAAGCTGAAGTATTAGATGCCAACAATAAAACATTGAAAGACACCATGGCCAGACTTTGGCCAGACAGAGTGCCAAGCGCATCAAAAAAATCTCCTCAATTATGGGATGGTCGCTTTGCAGTCAAGATCAGTGGTAAAGACTCTAAAAATGGTGGTAGCGGTGCCTTCACCCTCAGTCATGAAGCTCAAACCGACATCCTGGATATCAGGGGCCCAATGGGTGGCGCCATGGCAAAAATCACCATCAATGCCTCAGGAGCAAAGCTTGAGGATGGCGACAAGATTTTTGAAGCGCATGATGCCGATGCATTACTGCAAAGCTATACAGGACTGCCCTTGCCAGCAAGAGGATTATCAAAATGGCTGAATGGTGAGGCAAGGGTTGGTGCGCCTGCGAGCATTGAAAGAGACGAGCGATTGAGAGCGCAAAAAATTATTCAAGATGGCTGGTCCATGACATTTTTGTGGACCGAAAAAAATCAAATCAAAAAATTAGACCTGACAAGAAAATCCCCGACAGGTCTGATTGATATAAAAATAGTTTTTGAAGAGCTTGATGACTAAAGAATTGCACATCAAGGCCCCCGCAAAAATAAACCGCTTTCTTCACATTGTTGGACAAAGAAAAGACGGGTATCACTTACTGCAAACTGTTTTTCAGTTGATCGATCTTCATGATGATATCTACCTGACTGCTACACCTGATGGTCTCGTGCGCCGCTCTTCAGGAGCCGCGAACATCCCACCCGAAGAGGACCTGGTTGTTCGCGCCGCCAAACTACTTCAGAAATATACCCATACGCACCAAGGTTGCGCCATCCGGGTTGAAAAGCGAATCCCAATGGGGGCTGGCCTTGGCGGAGGATCGTCGGATGCTGCAGCGACCCTTTGGGGCCTCAATGAGCTATGGGATCTCAAATTAAGTCGCCGAGAATTGATGAATTTAGGTGTTCAATTGGGTGCCGATGTGCCTTTTTTCTTGTTTGGCCAAAATGCTTTTGCTGAGGGCATCGGGGAACTTCTTCAAACTGTCAGCCTTCCAGAGGCCTGTTTTTTATTGGTTTACCCAAAAGTTCACATACCAACCGTCGATGTCTTCAAAGACCCAAATTTGACGAGAAATCACCCACCCGTTACAATCTCAGACTTTATTGATTCACCCAATCTTGAGCAATTTGGTAAGAATGATTGTGAAGAGGTTGTGATTCAAAAGTATCAGGAAGTTGCAGCGGTAATAAACTGGCTTCGCCAACAGGCTCCTCAGTCGAGCCCAAGGATGTCGGGATCGGGTAGCAGCGTGTTTGTTGCCCTTGAAACTGATTTAGCCAATGACTTACTGAGTCAACTACCTCATCAATGGATCGGTTTTGTGGTGCGGAGTCTAACAAGACATCCGTCATACAATCCAAGTTCATAGGAGTAGATGCGAGAGGGGAGTCGCCAAGTTGGTTAAGGCACCGGATTTTGATTCCGGCATGCGAAGGTTCGAATCCTTCTTCCCCTGCCAAAACTTGTCGCATAATCTAACTACTCATTC
>JBEIOY010000186.1:0-2684 GCA_040377355.1 Burkholderiaceae bacterium
GGGTTTCGTTGAGTACATCAACAAGAGTAAAACCGTTCTTCACGGCAATATTTTCTACGCCGAAGGTGAAAGACCATCAGATTTAGGCGGAACAATCACGGCCGAAGTTGCTATGCAGTGGAATGATGGTTTTAACGAACAAGTCTTATGCTTTACCAACAACATACCTCAGCGCGATGGCGGCACACACTTAACTGGCTTGCGCGCAGGAATGACGCGCGTTATCAATAAGTACATTGATGAGCATGAGCTGGCCAAGAAGGCCAAGGTTGAAATTACTGGCGATGACATGCGCGAAGGCCTGACTTGCGTTCTTTCGGTCAAGGTTCCTGAGCCAAAGTTTTCAAGCCAAACAAAAGATAAGTTGGTATCAAGCGAGGTCCGCGGACCAGTGGAAGAAATTGTGAGTAGCTTGCTAACAGATTATTTGCAAGAAAATCCACAAGACGCAAAAATTATTTGCGCAAAAATCATTGAGGCAGCAAGAGCGCGAGAGGCCGCACGCAAAGCGCGCGACATGACGCGTCGCAAGGGACTTTTGGACGGCCTGGGGCTGCCTGGCAAACTTGCTGATTGCCAAGAAAAAGACCCGGCCAATTCTGAATTATTTATCGTCGAGGGCGATTCCGCGGGCGGTTCTGCTAAGCAGGGCCGCGACAGAAAATTCCAAGCCATTTTGCCACTCAAAGGAAAAATCCTTAACGTTGAAAAAGCTCGCTTTGATAAAATGTTGGGCAGCCAAGAGGTTGTTACATTGATCACAGCCCTGGGCACTGGCATAGGCAAGGAAGAGTACAACGCAGATAAATTGCGCTATCACCGCATCATCATCATGACTGACGCGGACGTTGACGGAAGCCACATCAGAACATTGTTGTTAACTTTCTTTTATCGTCAAATGCCTGAGTTAATTGAGCGCGGCCACATTTACATTGCACAACCCCCTCTTTATAAGGTCAAACAAGGCAAGAACGAGCAGTACATCAAAGATGACGCTGCATTAAATGCTTATTTGCTTAACTTGGCCCTGCAAGGCGCAAGCGTTTCGTTGGCCGACGGCTCTTTAATCGATAACGACCGCTTGGTTAAGTTGTCATCTGATTATCAAACCATTCAAAGCGTTGTTGACCGTCTATCAAGAACCATGGATGAGGGCGCGTTAAGAGCCATAGCCAATGGCGTTCGTTTAAATTTAGATACAGAGCCTGAGGCCACTAAATCTGCCGAGGGCCTTAACAGCTACTTTGCAAATTCCCATGAGCGCATTGCTAAACCACAAATCATTGTGCAAAAAGACGAGCGCACTGAGCGTTATCGCTTGTTGCTTTCAAGAAAAATTCACGGCAACACAAAGTTATCTTTGATTGATTCGGACTTTGTGCATGGTGCCGATTATGACTCTTTAGAAAAAGCATCGGCCGCCCTAACGAATGTATTGGGCGTTGGAGCAACAGTCAAGCGTGGCGACCCGGACAAAACAGTTAAAGAAGCAAACGTTAAAGATTTCCGCGAAGCCATGGAGTGGTTGCTTGCAGAGGCTGAAAGAGGTGTTAGTCGTCAACGCTATAAGGGCCTTGGTGAAATGAATCCAGGCCAGCTTTGGGAAACAACAATGGACACCAACACAAGAACCTTGTTGAGAGTACAAATCGAGGATGCCATTGCTGCAGACCAAGTATTCACAACATTGATGGGGGACGAGGTTGAGCCGCGCCGCGCCTTCATTGAGTCCAACGCCTTGATCGCTAGAAACATTGATGTCTAAAAAGGCGGTAAGTGACAAATTAGTTATGGTTCGTGAGTCCGGTGTTCACGGTTTTGGCGTTTTCGCAAAACGCGACATTCCAAAGGGCACCAAGATCATTGAATACACTGGCGAGAGAATTAGCTGGAAAGAGGCTGTCAAGCGTCATCCGCATGACCCCTCCCAGCCAAATCACACGTTTTATTTTGGTTTAGAAGATGGCTCAACCATCGATGCCAAATATGGTGGCAACGCTTCGATGTGGGCAAATCATTCTTGTAAACCAAATTGTGAAGCGCTGGAAGAAGATTTTGGCAAAACTACCAAAGTATTCTTGTATGCCAAAAAAGGCATCGATGCTGGCGATGAACTTTTTTATGATTATGGTTTGGTTGTTGAGGGCAAACAAACAAAAAAATTAAAAAAAGAATATGAATGTCGCTGCGGCCAAAAAAATTGTCGCAAAACCATGTTGGCAAAAAATCAATAAGCAATATGTTCATTAGTATTCAAGAGCTTGAGGCAGCCATTAACTTTTGGCGTGAGCAATCACCTTCGCGCGGGGAAGCCTTGCAACTTTGCCCTCAGGCCGCTGCTTTAGCAAAACCATACGCAATGATGATCATTCAATCCTCTCAAAGAGTTCCTCTGGATGGATTAAATGACGCTGCGCAAGCAGCTTGGAAAGAATATCTCTCGCGCAAAGGTTAATGATGAGCAGCCACCCCACATTTGATTACATTGTTGTTGGAGCTGGAAGTGCTGGCTGTGTTTTAGCCAACAGGCTTTCGTCAGATCCCCGATACAATGTTTTGTTGATTGATGCGGGAAGCAAGGATGATTATCTTTGGATTCACATACCGGTCGGTTATTTATATTGCATCAACAATCCCAAAACTGATTGGATGTTCAAAACAAAGCCCCAGCCAGGGCTCAATGA
>JBEIOY010000037.1:0-10299 GCA_040377355.1 Burkholderiaceae bacterium
AAACTCTAAGTTATTCAAAATAGCTGTTCGTGGTCTGTAATGAACAAATTTGCTGCGCTTATCAAAAAACGCTGTGTCATATTCATCAGCCTCGATGACAAAGTAATGAGGAGCATCGGCTTGATCACCTGTCTTTTTACCCAAGCGCGCAGATACGTCGAAGTTATTTGGTACACCGCCAATCAAATACCCAGGCTCTAAGCCATTCGCTTGCAAAATCCAGGTGAGCATCGCAGTGGTGGTGGTTTTTCCATGAGTGCCAGCAACAGCCAAAACATGCTTGCCCTGTAACACCTGCTCACCCAACCATTGAGGTCCAGATTGGTAAGGAAGACCTTGATCCAAAATAGCTTCCATCAATGGATTGCCACGAGAAACCACATTACCAATGATGAATAAGTCGGGTTTTAAAGAGATTTGATCTGGAGAAAATCCCTCGATCAGTTCAATGCCCTGAGCCTCGAGTTGAGTGCTCATTGGTGGGTAAACATTGGCGTCACAACCAGTCACTCGATGACCTGCCTGACGTGCGATGGCGGCAATACCGCCCATAAAAGTACCGCAAATACCTAGGATATGAAGATGCATGCCAAGATTTTATCCAAACATCCGTGCAAAATAAGGTAATTCATTGAAAAACGGAAAGAAAAACATGAATAAACGCCAATGGGGTTTGATCTTGATCGCCGGAGCACTGGCCGCAGTTTTAGGTATGGGTTTGTCGAACTATAAATACAGAGTCGAAAAGGCCAGCGATGCGGCCATCGAAGAATTACTCACCAGGGAATTACGCTCTCCGGATGGAACAATTCATCAAACAATCGATTGGCGAGGAAAGATCCTCATCATCAACTACTGGGCATCCTGGTGCCCGCCCTGTGTTGAAGAAATGCCAGAATTGGTGCGATCACAGACCAAATATGCCGCTAAAAATGTATTATTTGTCGGCATTGGTGTCGATTCACCTTCTAACATACGTGAATTTCTTGTAAAAACACCGGTTAACTATCCTATTGTTTTAGGTGGTTTGGATGGGGCAACTTGGGCAAAAAACATGGGGAATCCTAGTTCTGCTCTACCTTTTACCCTGATGGTTGATCGCAAAGGGGCCATCATTAAGACCAAACTAGGCAAAATAAGCGAAGATGAGCTAAGTTCATGGATAGATAACGCTATAATCGCATCTCAGTAAAAAATTACAGGAAGGGCATCATGGATTTACGAAAACTCAAGACTTTGATCGATTTAGTAGCCGAATCTGGCGTTTCAGAATTAGAAGTAACGGAAGGTGAAGACAAAGTCCGAATCGTTAAAAATCCAGCCCCAATTGCAGCACCAGCCCAACAATTTTATGCAGCAGCTCCAGCAGCGGCTCCGGCAGCCCCGGCTCCAGCAGCAGCGGCTGCACCAGCGGCAGAAGTGCCAGCAGAGCCAACCGGTCATGCTGTTAAATCTCCGATGGTGGGCACTTTCTATCGCTCACCAACACCAGGTGCCGACTCTTTTGTGAAGATTGGCGACACAGTCAAAGAGGGTCAAACACTTTGCATCATCGAAGCGATGAAGTTGTTGAATGAGATTGAATCTGATAAATCAGGTGTCGTAAAAGAAATTTTGTGTGAGAACGGCCAGGGCATTGAATTTGGTCAGGCTCTTTTCATTATTGGCTAATTCAAGCTACAGCTCACAAAGGTTACCCAATGTTTGAAAAGATTCTTATCGCCAACCGTGGCGAAATCGCACTTCGTATTCAAAGAGCCTGTCGCGAGATGGGCATCAAAACCGTGGTTGTTTTCTCTGAAGCTGACCGCGATGCCAAATACGTCAAATTAGCTGATGAAGCAGTTTGTATTGGCCCAGCGCCATCCGCTCTGAGCTACCTGAACATGCCAGCAATCATTTCTGCTGCTGAAGTGACTGACGCGCAAGCGATTCACCCTGGTTATGGATTCCTGTCAGAAAACGCTGACTTTGCCGAGCGCGTTGAACAATCTGGTTTTGTGTTCATTGGGCCAACTGCGGAATCGATTCGCTTGATGGGCGACAAAGTATCTGCCAAGCAAGCCATGATTCGTTCAGGTGTGCCGTGTGTTCCAGGCTCAGAAGGCGCTTTACCAGACAACCCAAAAGAAATTTTGGCCGCAGCTAAAAAAGTTGGCTACCCAGTCATCATCAAAGCAGCCGGTGGTGGTGGTGGACGCGGTATGCGTGTGGTTCACACTGAAGCGCACTTGATCAATGCGGTCAACATGACTCGCGAAGAAGCCGGACGAGCTTTCGGCAATCCAGAAGTCTACATGGAGAAGTTCCTTGAGAATCCTCGCCACGTAGAAATTCAAATTTTGGCTGATACCCATAAAAATGCCGTGTACTTGGGAGAACGTGATTGCTCCATGCAACGTCGTCACCAAAAAGTGATTGAAGAAGCTCCAGCCCCAGGTATTGATCGTCGCTTGATCGCCAAAATTGGCGAGCGTTGCGCTGAGGCCTGTCGAAAAATTGGTTATCGCGGTGCAGGTACTTTTGAGTTTTTATATGAAAATGACGAGTTCTACTTCATCGAGATGAATACCCGTATTCAGGTTGAACATCCTGTCACAGAATTGATCACTGGCATCGACTTGGTTCAGCAACAGATTCACATTGCGGCTGGCGAAAAGCTACCTTTCCGCCAAAAAGATATTGAATTCAGAGGTCACGCCATTGAATGCCGTATCAATGCTGAAGATCCTGTGAAATTCATGCCAAGCCCAGGTCGCATTCAATCTTGGCACATGCCTGGTGGTCCTGGCATTCGCGTTGACTCACATGCTTACGCTGGTTACTTTGTGCCGCCGACGTATGACTCAATGATTGGCAAATTGATTGCCTACGGCGCAACCCGTGAACAAGCGATTCGCCGCATGCGCATTGCCTTGTCTGAAGTAGCGATTGATGGCATTTTGACCAACATTCCTTTACATCGTGAATTGATGTTAGATCCAAAGTTTGAACAAGGTGGTACGAGCATTCACTACCTAGAGCACAAGCTTGAGGAGCAAGCAGCATCAAAACGTGGCAACACGAAGTAATTCATAGCCATTAGCTACTTACTCTTCCATGGCATTTCGTGAACTTGTATTTACAGTCTCCGAAGATCTTGCAGAAGATCTCGGAGATGCTCTCATGGAATTGGGCGCCCTATCGATTTCGGTCAGTGATGCAGACGCCGATACTGATTCTGAAAAACCCTTGTATGGAGAACCAGGTCTAACGCCTGAGCGACAAGCTTGGGAGCAATCTCAAGTTATAGCGCTCTTCGATGAACAAGGTTTGAATGCAGCAGAAATTTCTTTGGCTTTGACTGAAGCAGGTTTTCAGATCAATGCCCCCTCAGAAAGAAGTGTTGAAGAACAAGATTGGGTGCGTCTCACACAATCACAGTTTGAACCTATTCAAGTAGGTCAACGTTTATGGGTAGTGCCATCTTGGCATGATGCCCCCAAGGATCCTAACGCAGTTTGTTTGGCGGTTGATCCTGGGTTGGCTTTTGGTACAGGCAGTCATCCAACCACTAAGTTGTGCATGCAATGGCTGGAAGAGCACCTTGCTTTAGCCAGCAAAACACTTTTAGATTACGGTTGTGGCTCAGGTATCTTGGCGATCGCAGCAAAACGTTTGGGTTGCGGTGATGCGCTGGGTGTGGATATTGATCCGCAAGCAGTCGTTTCTGCCAAAGATAACGCCCATCGCAATGAAGTAGCGGTTGACTTTAGATTGCCAGAAGAAGATATCACTCATAGCCAGTACGATGTGGTGGTTGCGAACATCTTGGCCAATCCACTCCAAGTGCTCGCTCCAGCACTTTGCCAACGCATTGCACCGAATGGTCACATCGTTTTATCAGGCATTCTTGAGCGCCAAGCGCAAGAAGTTATCGCAACTTATCAGCCCTGGATCAAACTCCACGTTTGGCGCGAATGCGATGGCTGGGTGTGCTTAACTGGTCAATTAACTTCAGTTGAAACAAACCAAGCTACTGATACTCAAAAAAAAACGATAAAAACCAGCCTAAATTCAGCTGATTCAGCCGGCCCAGCTAGCTCATCAAAAAATAAGAAATCGCTCACTTTAATTGGCTGGATCAGTCTAGTTGTACTAATGGTGGTGATTGTTTTACAACTTTTGCACCTTGGTAGGCATGCGATTGCATTGCAGCTCACCAAAGCGCCCGCCGTTATTCAGGAACCCTTGTTTAAAGCATTCAAATCTATAGATGCTTTACTTTGTAAACAGTTTTCTTGCCAAGATACCCCTTTAAGAGACTTTTCTGCCTGGGCTATTGAATTAGCCAATTTAAAAATCAATGCTGGTAACAATCAAAATGCCACCGGAATACTAGAGCTTCAAATTCGTAATAAATTGCCACTCATGATCACCTGGCCGCATGTATTACTCTCCATCACCGATGCCAATGATGCTGTGATCTCAGAGAAACTTCTTGGGCCCAAGGATTGGTTGCCAGCCGATGATGCCAACATAGTTGCGACAGGCTCACAGGCCCTTCAGGAAGTCTCAAGCAATATTTTCTTGAGCTTACCCCAACAAGCTGCTGGATTTAGGGTGCGTCTACTCTATATTGATGACAAATCAACAGAGTCGCCATCCCAATAATTCAAACATTTCATTCATTTACACTAATTCACCTACCCAAGGAACTTTATGTCTAGCTTAATTTGTGGCTCCATCGCCTACGACACCATCATGAATTTTGAAGGTCGCTTTCAAGATCAAATCTTGCCTGATCAAATCCATATCTTGAACGTTGCCTTTTTGGTTCCGAGCATGCGTCGTGAATTTGGTGGATGTGCTGGCAATATTGCCTACAACCACAAACTATTAGGCGGAGAGCCCATCATCATGGCGACCGTAGGTGGCGATGCTGGCTCTTACTTTGATCAATTAGCCAAATACAAGATCAGTGCTGATCATATTCGCGAACTACCTGAAGCATTCACGGCCCAAGCGATGATCACAACGGATCGTGATAACAACCAAATCACAGCCTTCCATCCGGGTGCCATGGGTGAATCACACCTCAACACCGTCCTTGATGTAATCAATCATCGTCAGAAGAAACAGCTTGGGTTACCAAAAATTGCGATTGTGGCTCCAGACGGCAGGCAAGGCATGGTTGAACATTGCCAACAGTTGGCCGACGCCAAAATTCCATTCATTTTCGATCCAGGCCAAGGTTTGCCGATGTTCGATGGTCAAGAACTGTTGAGCTTCATTGAGCAAGCCACTTATGTGGCCGTGAATGACTATGAGGGTGAGATGTTAGCCCAAAGAACCGGCTTATCTTTAGAGAGAATTGCTGAACGAGTATCAGCTTTGATTGTTACCAAAGGTGCTCAAGGTGCGGAAATACACTCTCAAGGCAAGAAAATTGAAATTCCGGTAGTTCCTGTCGGAAAAGCCATTGACCCAACCGGTTGCGGTGATGCTTTTAGGGGTGGATTGCTCTATGGCATCGAACAAGGATTTGATTGGGAAGTCACCGGTCGTTTAGCAAGTTTGATGGGATCTATCAAAATTGCCAGCCAAGGGCCTCAAAATCACTGTCCATCTCAAGAAGCCATTCAAATGCAGTTCAAGCAAGCATTTGGCTACAGCTACTAATTGCCAAACTACTTATTCTCAAGCCACTAGTTCTAGGACTTGCCAAAGAAAAAACCCGCTAAGGCGTTAAGCTCTAGCGGGTTTGATTCCCTCTGGGAACCAGTCCCTAATAAATTAAGGACGAGAACCCGTTGGGAAAGGCCAAGCAGCAGCCGGATTTAAAACTGTCTTTGCTGTTGAAGCAGGAGCAGCTTTAGCAGCCGGCTTTTTAGCAGCAGGCTTACTTACTTTTTTTTTACTACTTTTTTAGCAGCTTTTTTAGCTGGCTTTTTAGCAGCAGGCTTCTTAGCAGCTACTTTTTTCTTAGCAGCAGGCTTTTTAGCAGCAGGCTTCTTAGCAGCAGCTTTTTTCTTAGCAGCAGGCTTCTTAGCAGCAGCTTTTTTAGCAGCAGGCTTCTTAGCAGCAGCTTTTTTCTTAGCAGCAGGCTTTTTAGCAGCAGCTTTTTTAGCAGCTGGTTTCTTTGCAGCTACTTTTTTAGCAGCTGGTTTCTTTGCAGCAGGTTTTTTCTTGGCGATTGCCATATTAAACTCCTTCACGTGAGAGTGATTTACAAATACTACTGATTAAAGAAACCCGACCACACCAACTTCGTGTGAGCGAGCCATTCATCGGCGCGCCACTCACTACACGTCGCACGCTAATGAATCTTGGAAAAAAAGCCGTGGCCCCAAGAGGCGACGGCTTTTTAAATAAGGAAGAGGTTTGTTTCGAACGATTAAAAGAAAGAGATGACAACTCTTTCTGAGGTATCAGAGCCTGGTTATAAAACGCATATTGTTGGCAACTACCTATCAACCGTTTCCTCTCTTTAGTTTTGCAACTTTCGTGATAGTACAACTTAAGAGTTGCATTGTCATCAATTATTTTCAAAAAAATTATTCCCAGTTCAATGCACCGCCAGTTTGATATTCAATAACTCGCGTTTCAAAGAAGTTTCTTTCCTTCTTCAAGTCGATCATTTCACTCATCCATGGGAAAGGATTTTCTTCGTTCGGGTACATTGCCTCAAGACCAATTTGCATGCAACGGCGATTGCAAATGTAGCGCAAGTAACCCTTGAACATTGGCGCATTCAAACCTAGAACTCCTCTAGGCATGGTGTCTTCAGCGTAGCGGTACTCCAACTCAACCGCTTTTTCGAACAAGCCGCGCAACTCTTCTTTGAACTCTGGAGTCCACAAATGTGGGTTTTCTAACTTGATCTGATTGATCATGTCGATACCAAAGTTGCAATGCAATGACTCATCACGCAAGATGTATTGATACTGCTCTGCAGCACCAGTCATCTTATTTTGACGGCCCATTGCCAAAATTTGCGTAAAACCAACATAGAAGAACAAGCCTTCCATGATGCAAGCAAACACGATTAATGAGCGCAATAGCTTCTGATCGCTCTCTGGAGTGCCTGTTTTGAATGATGGATCCGTCAAAACATCGATGAATGGAATCAAAAACTCATCTTTGTCACGAATTGACTTCACTTCATGGTACGCATTGAAGATTTCAGCCTGGTCTAGGCCTAAAGATTCCACAATGTATTGGTAGGCATGGGTATGGATCGCCTCTTCAAAAGCCTGACGCAATAAATATTGACGGCATTCTGGGGCCGTGATCTGGCGATAGGTGCCCAAAACAATGTTATTGGCGGCTAATGAGTCAGCCGTCACAAAGAAGCCAAGGTTGCGCATGATGATGCGGCGCTCATCTTCTGTCAGACCATTAGGATCTTTCCAAAGAGCGATATCGCGAGTCATGTTGATCTCTTGAGGCATCCAGTGGTTTGCGCAACCTGCCAAATACTTCTCCCAGGCCCACTTATATTTAAATGGCACCAATTGGTTCACATCTGTTGAACCATTGATGATGCGCTTGTCAGCCACATTCACACGGCGAGCGGCAGCATCTTCTAGGTCAACTGTTGCTGAAGGAGCTGATGCTGATGACATTGGCATCGGCATTGGGCGGTTCGGCAACAAACTGCTTTCTGCAGCAACGGATGGGTTCATTGCCGGAGCAGCTTTTGCAACTGGTACCGCAGCAGTCTCTTCTTCCCAATTCAACATAATGTGTTCTCCAAATTCTTTTTAAATTGCATTTTTATAATCATTAATATACGACTTATTGGCAAGCTTCGCATTCATCAAAGCCAGCATCGCCTGGACGCATTGTGCAAACTGGACCATCTGCTTCAGCTGCTGCAGCAGCAGCGGCTGCCAAAGTTGGATCGCCATTCGATACTGAATTCAAAGCGCCGCCTTTGACCGTTGATTTCTCAACGTGAGTGGCTGAAATTGTGCGCAAGTAATATGTTGTTTTTAAACCACGTAACCAAGCTAGCTTGTAGGTGTCATCCAACTTCTTGCCAGATGCGCCAGACATGTAAATATTCAATGACTGAGCTTGATCGATCCATTTTTGACGGCGTGAAGCAGCTTCAACCAACCACAGAGGCTCAACTTCAAACGCTGTTGCGTACAAATCACGTAAATCTTGAGGGATGCGATCGATTTTTGACAATGAGCCGTCAAAGTACTTTAAGTCAGCAATCATGACCTCATCCCACAAACCACGAGCCTTCAGATCGCGAACCAAATAATCGTTCACCACGGTGAATTCACCTGAAAGGTTAGATTTCACAAACAGGTTTTGATAAGTTGGCTCGATACAGGCTGAAACACCAATGATGTTAGAAATTGTGGCTGTTGGCGCAATCGCCACACAGTTTGAATTGCGCATACCGAACTGCTTGATACGATTGCGCACCGGCGTCCAATCCATCTTAGAGGACATATCGACTTCAACATACCCACCGCGCTGTTCAGCCAATAACTTCACTGAATCCTGTGGCAGGATGCCGCGATCCCACAAAGAACCCTTGTAAGTCTCGTAAGTGCCACGCTCTTCGGCCAATTCTGTTGAGGCCAAGTAAGCGTAGTAGCAAACGGCTTCCATAGATTCATCAGCGAATTGAACCGCTGCATCGCTGGCGTAAGGAATGCGCAACATGTGCAAGCAATCCTGGAAGCCCATGATGCCCATACCAACTGGACGGTGCTTCATATTTGAGTTACGGGCTTTAGCCACGGCGTAATAGTTAATATCAATCACGTTATCCAACATGCGCATCGCTGTGCGGATGGTTTTTTGGAGTTTTTCGTGATCAAGCGCCAAGTTACCACTGGCATCTGTCTTCAAATGAACAGCCAAGTTCACTGAACCCAAGTTACAAACAGCGATTTCTGTTTCATTGGTGTTCAAAGTGATTTCAGTGCACAAGTTTGATGAGTGAACCACGCCAACGTGTTGCTGAGGACTGCGAACGTTACATGGGTCTTTGAAAGTGATCCATGGATGGCCTGTTTCAAACAACATGCCTAACATCTTGCGCCACATATCCAAGGCATTGACCTTCTTGAATGGCTTGATTTCACCATTAGCCGCTTTTTGCTCGTAAGCCAAGTAAGCTTTTTCGAATTCCAAGCCAAATTTGTCGTGCAAATCTGGGCAAGTTGATGGTGTGAACAATGTCCACTCGCCTTTTTCCATCACGCGCTTCATGAATAAGTCTGGAATCCAGTTAGCTGTATTCATGTCATGCGTGCGGCGACGGTCATCACCGGTGTTCTTACGCAACTCTAAGAATTCTTCCACGTCTAAGTGCCAAGTTTCCAAGTATGCGCAAACTGCACCCTTGCGCTTACCACCTTGGTTCACCGCAACGGCCGTATCGTTCACTACCTTCAAGAACGGCACAACACCTTGAGATTTACCGTTGGTTCCTTTGATATGACTGCCCAAAGAACGCACATTCGTCCAATCGTTACCCAAACCACCGGCAAACTTAGACAACAAAGCGTTTTCTTTCAAACCTTCGTAAATACCATCCAAGTCATCTGGAATCGTTGTGAGGTAGCAGCTAGACAACTGTGAGCGCAATGTGGCTGAGTTGAAAAGTGTTGGTGTGCTGGACATGAAATCAAATGTTGATAGGATTTCATAGAACTCAATCGCACGATCTTCGCGATTCACTTCATTCAAGGCCAAACCCATCGCTACACGCATAAAGAATGCCTGAGGCATTTCAATGCGGTGATCTTCAATGTGCAAGAAATAACGGTCATACAAAGTTTGCAAGCCCAAATAGTTGAACTGCAAATCGCGATCAGCATTTAGAGCGGCGCCCAGCTTGACCAAATCATAAGTTAATAAACGCTTGTCCAGTAACTCTGCATCCACGCCTTGCTTGATAAATTGTGGGAAGTAGCTGATGTATTCAGCAGCCATGGCGCCTTGTGGCACTTCACGGCCCAAAATTTCTTTACGGATGGTGTGCATCAAAATACGTGCAGTCACCTGGCTGTAGGCTGGATCATTTTCAATCCATGTGCGCGACGCCAAAATAGCTGAGTCATACACCTGAGCCATTGGAACGCCTTCATACAACCCCTTGATGGTTTCTTTGATGATTGGCTCTGCATTCACTGCATTACCTAAACCTTCGCAAGCCGCCTGAATCACCATTTGTAATGCAGCCATATCCAATGGCTTGATCACACCATTGTCACTGACATTAACGCCTGGGTGCTCGACGATTTGAGTCGCTGGCAAAGCGGCTACTTGTGCCGCACGTTCTTGATT
>JBEIOY010000049.1:0-8462 GCA_040377355.1 Burkholderiaceae bacterium
AGAACAGCGATTGCAGAATACATTGAAGAAGAACTGGGTCACGAAGAATGGATCTTGTCTGACATTGCCGCATGCGGTGATGATGCCGAAAAAGTCAGGCACTCATGTCCTCACATCAGCACTGAAATGATGGTGGCGTACGCCTATCACCAAATTGATCGTGGCAACCCACTCGGATTTTTTGGCATGGTGCACGTCCTTGAAGGCACCAGCATTGCTTTAGCGACTAATGCCGCGAGCTCTATCAAGAGCAGTCTTGGTTTACCTCCTAATGCCTTTAGCTACCTCAACTCTCATGGCAGCTTGGATTTAGAACATGTGAAATTCTTTGAGAGTTTGATGAATCAAGTCATCGATTCAAAAGACCAAGAAACCATCATTCATTGCGCCAAAAACTTTTATAAGCTTTACGGCGATATTTTTAGAAGCATCAATACTGAAGAAACCGTTTTTAACTAATGATCATGACAAATAAACCATATAAAGCAGTTTTAACGGGTGCCACAGGAGGTATCGGCAGAGCCCTTGCCTTGCAACTGGCGCCAAAGTGCTCATCGTTGATCTTGATGGGGCGCGACACTCAAAAGCTAGAGACATTAAAGAATGAGTTGATTCATTCAGGAGTAAAAATTCAAATTGTGCCTGGTGATTTGTGTGATGACAGCACGTCTGTTCGATTGATGGATGCCATCGCGGCTCAACAAGGGATTAATCTGTTGATCAACAATGCAGGCATCAGCCAGTTCAAGAGTTTTGAGCATCAATCAGACAAGGACATCACACAATTGATGCTAACCAATCTTGTCTCCCCAATGCTCTTATGTAAAAAATTGCTCCCTCTTTTGATGAAAGAACCATCTCAGATCATCAATATCGGATCTATCTTCGGATATCTGGGGTTTCCAGGTTTTTCTTCTTACTGCGCCAGTAAATTTGGTTTAAGAGGATTTTCTCAATCCCTGAGAAGAGAGTTATCAGACACATCTGTATCGGTCAGATACTTTGCCCCGCGCGCGACCAAAACAAGCATCAATTCAGATCGAGTGACGCAAATGAATGCTGAACTTAAAACAGATACAGACACGCCCGAATTCGTGGCCAAGGAATTCATGAAATTCCTAAGCGGCCAGTCCTGGGAAAAGAAATTAGGCTTCAAAGAATCATTTTTTGTACTGCTGAATAATTTATTCCCTGAGCTTCCTGATAAAGGGATTCAAGGTCAGCTTCCCATCATCAATAAATATCTTAAAAAATAACCACGAGGTTCCTATGAATATCATTAAAAAAATACCGGCAGCTCTTTTAATCAGCTTATCCCTTATCAGCTCTTTTGCCTTTGCAGGCATTGAAGAAGATGTCAGTACCCTTCAAAAGGAATGGGAGAAGGTCAAGTATCAAAGCCCCGAATCAAGTCATGAAAAAGGCTTTGAATCATTGATCAAAGAAGCCAATCAACTGGTCGCCCAACATCCGAATCGTGCCGAGATTTTGATTTGGCAAGGCATTGTTGAA
This sequence comes from Burkholderiaceae bacterium, assembly GCA_040377355.1. Classification (GTDB taxonomy): domain Bacteria; phylum Pseudomonadota; class Gammaproteobacteria; order Burkholderiales; family Burkholderiaceae; genus Polynucleobacter. The sequence goes on from JBEIOY010000049.1 coordinate 1,513, forward strand.
TCCAGCTATGCCGGCGCAAAAGGTGGGTTGGGTGCCTTGGCACATGTGAAAAATGCCAAAAAGATTTTTGAAAAAGCTCTTGAAATCAATCCTACAGCTTTAGATGGTTCTGCATACACAAGTTTGGGCTCCCTCTACTACCAGGTTCCAGGTTGGCCGATTGGTTTTGGAGATGACAAAAAAGCTGCAGAGTACTTAAAGAAGGGTTTAAGCATCAACCCCGATGGTATTGACCCAAATTACTTTTATGCTGACTATTTGTTCAGAAGTGGCGATTACTCAGGCGCCGAAAAATCTTTGCGTAAAGCTTTGCAAGCGCCTGCCAGAAATGGTCGCAAAGTAGCCGATGATGGCCGTCGCAAGGAAATCAATCAATTACTTGAAAAAGTAGCTGAAAAACGAAAATAATGAGCCAGATTAATCGATTAAACTATTTAAATTAGATCGTTAATCTTTAAGGCAAAGGTCATCAAGGGGTGAGAATTTTATTGGTAGAAGACGATGAATTGCTCGCTTCAGGCTTGATCACTGCACTGACTCGCGCCAATCATCATGTGGATCATGTCGGGGATGGCCAAAAGGCTGTCCACGCATTGGCTGATGGTGAGTTTGATATCGCAATTCTAGATTTAGGTTTACCGAAAATGGATGGCACTGAGGTGCTAAAAACCATTCGCCAAAAAGGGAACCATATCCCAGTATTGATTCTATCTGCGAGGGATGCCACAAAAGATCGCATCCTAGGTTTAGATTTGGGAGCCGATGACTACCTCACCAAGCCATTTGAGTTAGATGAATTACTGGCAAGGCTTCGGGTTTTAGAACGACGTCGTAGCGGCAACACGGTCAATCAAATAAAAATTGGCGATTTGGTTATTGATCTCACTTCTCTATCCGTGACTTGGAAAGGCGCTACCTTAGACTTACAGCGCCGTGAATTTGCTTTACTGAAGAAGTTAGCAGAAAGTCCCCATCAGGTTTTTAATCGATCGCAGCTCGAAGATACGCTGTACGGTTGGAGTGATGGGGTTGAGAGCAACACCATCGATGTTCATATCCATAATTTACGTAAAAAAATCAGCCCAAACATCGTCAAGACACTTCGAGGCGTTGGCTACAGAATTGGTGACATAGAAGAATCATGACTTATTTTTCAATCCGAAAAAGATTGTTGCTGGGGATATTTTTATCCATGATCATGATTTTGGGTGGCATGGGTCTTGTCGCTCACCTTGTCACTGAACATGAATCAGAAGAGATTTTCAGCGCAAGATTGGCAACCTCTGCCCGGGTTCTGGAAGTTTTGACTGCCAGACAACTTGAGCATGCCACGATCACCAATCCGATCATCATTGAATTACCCGATGAATTAGAGCACCAGCATTCCTCTACAGAAGAAATCAGCGGTCACCCTTACGAAAGTAAGATTTCTTTTCAGATATGGCACAACAATGGAAAATTACTGGCCAAGTCCGCCACTGCTCCTGATAAACCATTAGGTCCCATGACTGAGGGTTTTGGCAAAAATCTAATTGGCGACGATGTTTGGCAAGTGTTTCAACTCAAATCAGGTGATGTTTGGGTGATGGTTGCTGAAATGGATGCAGTCAGAGAAGAAATGTCTGGTGATTTGGGTGTGGCCATCATGACGCCATTGATTATTGGCTCACTACTGTTATTGATTGTGATTAATTTAATCGCTTATAGAAGCTTGCGACCTTTGCAAGCCCTGGCCAATGTGATTGCTTCTCGTGAACCTCAATCAATCAAACCTATCACCTTGTCAAAGACACCCTCTGAACTCAAGCCTGTGATTGATGAGCTAAATCATTTGCTTGATCGCGTACAAAAAGCCTTTAAACGTGAGCAACAGTTCATTGATGCTGCCGCTCATGAAATCAGAACGCCGATCGCTGCATTGCAACTTCATATTGAAAATGCTGTTAACGCTAAAAATGATGCTGATCGTGATCAGTCCTTGGCAGAGGCTTTGAGTGGTCTTCGAAGAACTACTCGCTTAACTGAGCAATTATTAACCCTCAGCCGAGTCAGTGGTGCGACTGACCAAGAAAAACAGCAAATCTTATCACTCGATGGTATTTGCAAAGAAGTTGTTAAAAATACCAAACCACTCATCTCCCAACGCGGCCAAACCATTGAGTTAAATGTCAGCGATGATTGCCTGATACAAGGTGAACAACATAAAATTGAGCGCGTCATACAAAATCTGATCGACAACGCCTCACAATATGGATCAGTGCACGGACTTATCTCAGTGTCTTTGGCCAAAGTGTCTGACACCATTCGCTTGGTTGTTAGCAATGATGGTGACATCATTCCTGAATCCGAAAAGACCAAGGTATTTGATCCTTATTACAGGATCTTGGGCAGCAAATCATTTGGCAGTGGTTTGGGACTTGCGATTGTTAAAGAAATTATCCTGCAACACAAAGGATCTATTCGGATCGAGGATAAGTCTGTGGGCAATGGCGTTCAAGTGATTCTTGAATTCAAGAGCGCAAATTAATCAAACTACCCTTGAGTATTTTGCTTCGGTTTGAACGTCTCTCAGGTGTCTATCGAATACCATGGCAACACGCCTAACCAATAAACGGCCTTTGGTGGGTACATAAATTTTTTTGCCTTGCCATTCTACGAGCCCAGCCTCTTCCAATTCTTTTAGCTCTGGTAACTCTCTTGAGAAATAGATTTCAAAATCAATCTGATGTTTGCTTGCAAATGCTATTGTGTCTAATTCGAATTGGCACATCAACTCACCAATTAATTCGCGCCTTAGCAAATCATCATTATCGAGCCTCATTCCCCGCATGGTTGGCAATTGTTGCCGATCTAGGGCATGGTAATAGTCCTCAAGGGTTTTAACATTTTGTGGGTAGGTATCGTCCACCTTGCCAATCGATGAGATGCCGAAGGCCAACAAGTCACACTCCGCCTGCGTTGAATACCCTTGGAAGTTGCGATGCAAGCGCCCCTCTTTTTGCGCAATCGCTAACTCATCATCTGGCTTAGAAAAATGGTCCATGCCAATAAACACAAATCCTGCCTCATTGAGTTGCTCAATGGTATTGGCCAAAATATCTAATTTATCTTTTGCGATTGGCAATTGATCCTCGGCAATCCGCCGCTGTGGTTTGAAGATAGTAGGAAGATGTGCATAGCTGTAGACAGACAAACGATCAGGGTTCATCGCAATCACTGTATTGACAGTCTCCCTGAATGTCGCAGGGGTTTGTTTGGGTAAGCCATAGATCAAGTCCACGCTAACTGAGTTAAAGCCATGCTTTCTGGCCCAATCAATCACATCCTTGGTTTCTTGAATCGTCTGAACCCGATGGACCGATTGCTGAACCTCTAAATTAAAGTCTTGAACTCCTAAGCTGATGCGATTGAATCCCAACTTCGCCAATAATTCAATGTCAGCCTCGCTGACGCGGCGCGGATCAATTTCAATCGAGTACTCCCCATCCTCTTGCAATTCAAAATGCTCTTTGGTGTGGTGCATCAACTCAATCATTTCTTCGTGAGATAAAAATGTGGGTGTACCACCACCCCAATGAAGTTGAGTCACTGGTATTTTTTTATGAACACCCATCGCCTGGGTGACAAGATTCATTTCTTTGGCCAAGTATTTGATGTACTTCGCGCTTCGACCATGATCCTTGGTGATGATTTTGTTGCATCCACAGTAGTAACAAATGTTCGGACAAAACGGCAGATGGAAATACAGCGAAATAGGTTTTTGATGATTGGCGCATCGTTGTAATGCGTCGATATAGTCCGCTTGATTGAACTGGCCATTGAATCGATCGGCCGTTGGGTAAGATGTATAACGCGGCCCATTGATGTCAAAGCGCTTCAATAACTCAGGCTGAAACAATGGCTCAGAGCTTGCTGGGGCTAAGACAGATGGCTTCTCTATAAAAGTCATGGGGGCCATTCTAAGCCCCCATGATTTATTCCAAATTGATAAAAATCAAATGGATTGGTTTAAGTTGGGTAAATTATCTAAGGATTCGATCCATTAGCCATTCACAGGCATGCTAAAGCTTGGACCTTGGGCGATGGTTTCTGGCCAACGCTGAGTGACAGCCTTCATGCGGGTATAGAAACGCACACCTTCTGGACCATGCACATGGTGATCGCCAAATAAACTGCGCTTCCAACCACCGAATGAATGGAAGGCCATCGGGACCGGAATAGGTACGTTCACACCCACCATGCCCACCTGGATACGGCTCACAAATTCACGCGCAGTGTTACCGTCTCTGGTGAAAATCGCTGTGCCATTGCCATATTCATGATCGTTGATCAATTGGATCGCTGTAGCAACATCATCCACACGCATCACACTCAACACTGGGCCAAAAATTTCTTCTTTGTAAATACTCATATTAGGCTTCACGTTGTCGAATAAACAACCGCCTAAGAAGAAGCCATTTTCACAACCAGCTACTTTTAAGTTACGCCCATCGACCACCAATTTAGCGCCTTCTTTAACGCCGGCATCAACATAGCCGGTCACTTTATCTAAATGAACCTTGGTCACTAAGGGGCCCATTTCAGCGCCTGGGGTTAAACCATTGTCGATCTTGAGTTTCTTGATACGCGTTGATAGCTTCTCAATCAAGGCATCGGCCACATTACCAACAGCCACTGCTACTGAAATCGCCATGCAACGCTCACCAGCAGAACCGTAAGCAGCGCCCATCAAAGCATCAACCGCTTGATCCAAGTCGGCATCAGGCATCACAACCATGTGATTTTTTGCTCCGCCCAAAGCTTGAACGCGCTTACCATTTTTAGCAGCTGTTTCATAAATATAAGAAGCAATTGGTGTTGATCCAACAAAGCTGATCGCTTTGACATCAGGGTGATTCAACAACGCGTCCACAGCGGTTTTATCGCCCTGTACAACGTTGAAGACACCTTTTGGTAAGCCGGCTTCTTCCAACCACTTAGCAGCCAACAAGGTGGCTGAAGGATCTCTTTCCGAAGGCTTAAGAACAAATGTGTTGCCAGAAGCAATTGCCACTGGGTACATCCACATCGGCACCATTGCTGGGAAGTTGAATGGCGTGATACCTGCACACACACCAAGCGCTTGACGCATAGTCCATGCATCCATGCCCTTGGCAATTTGCTCGGTGTACTCACCCTTCAAAAGCTGAGGAATGCCACAAGCAAAATCCACCACCTCTAAACCACGCTGAATCTCACCTTTGGCATCATCGAATGTTTTACCGTGTTCACGAGTGATCACCTCTGCCATTTCATCAAGTCGAGCTTCGATGATGGCTTTGAAATTGAACATGGCCTTGGCGCGGCGCGTCACTGGAGTGGTTGACCAGGCCGGAAAAGCAGCTTTGGCTGCGGCAACCGCTTTAGCAACTCCGTCAACCGAAGCCAGCTCTACATTTGCACGAACTTGACCTGTTGCAGGCTCATACACTGGGGCTGTTTTACCGCCAAAACGAATGACCTCACCATTGATGTGGTGTCCGATAGTTTCTGACATTTTGTCTCCTACTTCATTTATATTCTTAGAATTCCAACTTTACCAATATTCTACCCAATTGACGGTTTTTAGACTTTTTCTCAAGCTTTTTGCAGCGGTATTGGCCTTAGGGCAATTATCAGCATGCGCCTTGGTGGCGACCTATCCTTTGACAGCTGCCAGCGTCGGCTCCACAGTGACGACGGGTAAGAGCTTGACGGACCATGCTGCATCCGAGAGCACCGGCCATGATTGTTCGGTGATGCGGGTATTTGAGGGTAAAAATGTCTGTGAAAAGCACTTAAAACCCAGTGAAGTTCCGATTCAAGACTTTAGTCGCCAACAGAGGGTGGTTCCCAATTAATTTGTTGGGGCGTTAAAGAAAGCTGTTGCCGATGGCTTTAGCTTTAACTTTGGTTTTTAGCTTACTGCAGGGTATCTTTTAAGGCCGGAAAGACCGGTAAAGAAACCACCTCAATACCCTCTTCGCGAAGCTCAGCCGTTTCATCAACCGTGGCATGGCCACGAATACTTCTTTCTGGTGCCTCTTGGTAGTGTATTTTTCTGGCTTCTTCAGCAAAGTCGCGACCAACATCTTCAGTCTTATTAATGAACTCTCTCATTGCCTTCATAACGGTGGCCTGCACCTGAGCCTGGAAGTGGGCTTGTTCTGAGCCAGTCAAAACCATGGACTGACCTGCACTGCTATTCATACCATCAGTGTTATTGGTCTGGGCCGGTGATTGATTGGCAGGCACCAATTCACGACTGGCGCGCTTAGAAATTCGTGGGGCAGAAGGTAAACGCACAATCTCTTTACTATCGCAGACAGGGCAAGTGAGCAAGCCTGTTTCTTGCTGAGACAGAGCATCAGCTTCAGAGGCAAACCACCCCTCAAAATGGTGGTCCAGATGGCAAGCGAGGTTGTAGACTTTCATAGGATAAAGCTGACTTATGACAAATTAATATATTTGTTATTTTAAGTGCTTAATTGATTTCTGTTTTATTTCTGTTTTATTTATTTTTTTGGTTTGACTCAAATTTGCTTGAGACGTCTGGCCAGGTGATAAACAGAGATGATGGTTTTCACATCAGTGATCGCCCCAGTGGCAATCCACTCATGCATTTCATCCAAGGTTGCGGCAAACACATCCAAAAACTCACCCTCATCCAAGGCTCGCTCACCCAAGGTCAAATCTTTTGCCAGGTATATGTCGATAATTTCGGTTGAATAAGAAATCACGGGGTGAATTCTGCCAAGAAATTCCCAGGATTTTGCTGAATAACCGGTTTCTTCCAAAAGTTCGCGTTGAGCGCATAAAAGTGGATCTTCACCAATCTCTAGTTTCCCCGCAGGGATCTCAATCATGGCGGTATCTACGGGGTAACGGAACTGCCTCTCTAGCAAGATACGGCCATCGTTCAAGATTGGCAT